>DASVWQ010000180.1:0-8189 GCA_036393135.1 Ktedonobacterales bacterium | reverse complement strand
GCCGAACCGCATGCGTTTTCTCCTTCTCGTCGCTCCACGACTGGCTTCCTGGCACGCGCGTCGATGGCGTCGCCGCGTCGTGGACGGAAGTCCACGTATTGTACGGGCGCGCTGGCAGGCGGTCAAGCGGCGGAAATCGCGGAGCGGCTGGGCGGAGGAGGCGCGTGGGTGTCATGGGGGTGACGCCGAGGATACTGTGGGGCAGGCGCGTACAAGTCGTCGGGCGGGTCGAGGGAAGTATTGGGGCGCGCGCTGACACTGGACCACTTGCGAGGTCAGTCCAGTGTCAGCGTCCATGTGCGCTCGGCATGGAGCGGGATGAAACCCTCGGCGGCGTAGAGCGCCTGCGCGGCGGTGTTGTCGGCGCGCACGGTCAGCAGCGCCTCGTCGGCGCCGTAGTCCGCCAGCGCCAGCAGCCCGGTCCGCAGCAACGCGCGTCCCAGCCCTGCGCCACGCTGCGCGGGCGCCACGCCGAGCAGCTCGATCCACCCGGCGCGGCGGCCCAGGCGCTCGCGCTCATCGGGGCGCAGCGCGGCGTGGCAGAAGCCCACCAGCGCGCCAGTCTCGGTCTCGGCGACGAGATCGAGGTCGGGCGTGTAGGCGGCGTCGGCCATCAGCGCGCGTCGGCGTCCCACGCTCAGCGGCAGCCGCGTGGCCTGCGGGAAGAGTTCTCCGGCCAGCGCCAGCCACGCGCCCAGTTCGCCCTCCGCCAGCGGACGGATGCGATAGCCAGCAGGCGTCCGCTGCCCGGTCAGCGACTCGGCCAGCGCGCGGCGCATCCGTAGCGCATGGCCCGGCTGCGGGACGAAGCCCAGTCGCGCCAGCGAGGCGATCCGCTGGGTCTGCGGGTCGCGCGTCTCTGTGCGCAGGGTGATCCGCTCGTCAGGCGCGGCCACCTCACGCGCGCGACTCGCGCCCCACGCGACGACCAGCGCGTCGAGCGCCTCGCCACGGGCGGCGGGTCGGCTGAACCAGAGCAGTGTGTTCCCCGCCCAGAGCAGCGCACAGGCGACCAGCGCGCCGCGCGTGTCCACCCAGAGCCGCAGGTCGCGGGCGCGGTCGAACGCGGGATCCGCCAGCAGCGCGCGGAGCTGCCCGGCGCTGAGCCAGTCGAAGGCTGGCTCAGCCGCCTGGGCCGAGAGCAGCAGCTCGACGATGGCGCGCAGGTCGCACTCGCCCGCGTAGGCGCGCGGACGAAGCTGATCGGGCGCCATCGCCTGCTCCTTTCGCGCCCAGTCAGCGCCGGGCGTCGCGCACTCCCACCACTCCGGCGCGGCGAGCGCGTACAGCTCTAGCAACAATCGACTATCCGTCGTGGTCATTCCAGGCCTCCCCTCGTGCGCCTGGGTCGTCCCATGCGTCCCATTCGGTTTCTTGGTTCAACAGGTCGCCCGCGTCTTGCGGGTTGACGCCCGCCAGCGCGCCATCGTAGGCGTCGCCGAGCGCCAGGCGGCGATAGCTGTCGTAGCGTGCCGCGTCCACCTCGCCCGCCCGCGCCGCCGCGATCACCGCGCAGTCCGGCTCGCTGACGTGTGCGCAATCGGCGAAGGCGCAGCGCCCCAGCAGCGGCCGGAACTCGCGAAAATGGCGCGGCAAGTCGGCCAGCGTAGCCGCCTCCAGTCCCAGCGCGCGGATGCCCGCCGTGTCGGCGATCCAGCCGCCCTGTGGCCCACTCAGCGGGGCCAGCCGAGCGCCGGTGGTGGTGTGGCGCCCCTTGCCAGTCGTCGCGCTGACCGCGCTAACCCGCAGCGCCAGCCCCGGCTCAAGCGCGTTGAGCAGGCTCGACTTGCCCACTCCAGATGGCCCCATCAGCGCCGAGATGCGCCCAGCCAGCAGCTCACGCAACTCCTCGACGCCCTCACTGGTGACGACGCTGGACGTGACGACGGCGTAGCCCAGCGCGGCGTAGACCGTCAGCCGCGCCGCCAGCCACTCCGCGATCCCCTGGTCGGCCTTGTTCACGCAGAGGATGACGCCCGCGCTCTGCGCCTCCGCCAGCGCAATGAAGCGGTCGGCCAGGCGCAGGTGTGGCGCTGGCTCGCGCGCTGCGAAGACGAGGACGAACTGCTCGACGCCGACCACGCTCGTCAGCCCACGGGGGCTGGGATCGGGGTCCTGGCGGGTCAGCGCGGCGCCCGCGCGGGCCAGCACACGCTCGATGACCCCCTCGCCCGCGCCAGTGGGCCGCGCCAGCACGCGGTCGCCGATGGCCACCGGGTCGCGCTGACTCACCTTCACGCTGCGGACGGCGCGCGAGCCAGCCGCGCTCTCGGCCCAGGTCAGCTCTTTGCGCAGGCGCCCGCGCACGACACACCACAGCGCGCCCGCCGCGCCCTCGACGCGATAGCGCCCTCGGCTGCCTTCGGTAATGAGGCCCTCGATCAGCATGGATCCGGTTGTCGCGGGCATCTGCGCCGTCTGCTCTGTGGTGGTTGTGTTCATATATGTCTGTTCTTTTTCTGGCGCGTCAGTTGACGCGATTTTGGTGGCAAAATTGCCGATTTTGTCCGGATTTGTCGGCGCTTCGCGGCGCCCGTTCCGGCGATGTTTGCGGCTCACGGTGGCGCGCTCCTCCGCATCGTCTGCTCGACTGCCGCTCGCGCGCTCGCATGGCGGTGAGCGCGCGGGTCGGCGGGTCACGGCGCGTGGATCAGCGGGCGCGATGGCGCGCGGCCGCTGAGCCAGTGGCGCTGGCGTGGTCGGTGAGGCGGCGAGCCTGCGCCGCGTCTGGGCGCACGGTACGCGGGGTTCCGGGGGCGGAGCCTCTTACGCGGTTAGCGCGACGCCCATCGTCGGAATGACGAGAGCGCAGGCGCGAAAGCGCATGACGAGGAGCAGGCCAGCGGGGCGCGTGACAGGCGCTAACGTGCGTGTCTTCATGCGTGGCCTCCTCGTCTCTCCTGGGCGGCGGACGCCAGGCGGCGTCTCCGCGCTACATGCTGCGCGCCGCTCCATCAGGGCGGCGTGGGGATCGCCAGCCATCATCGGGCGGCGACAGAGGATATTGTACGCGCGCAAGCGCGCGATGCGCAAGGCGAGTTTTCGCATCGCGCCGCCGCACGCGAAACCTGCTACACTGACGCCAGGCGCCGGAGGGTCCGGAGCCACCGGGGACGAGCAGCGGCGAGGAGCGCGAGGCATGCGGCGCTGGCTGGCGATGGGCGCGTTGGCGAGCGCGGCGGCGCTCTGGGGGCTGATGTACGTCGTCAGCCGGGTCGCGCTGGCGCATATCCCTGCGCTGGCGCTCTCGGAGATGCGCGTAGCGATTTCGCTGGTCTGCCTGGCGCCCTTCGCCCTGCGCGAGCGGTTCTGGCGGGTGACGCCGCGCCAGTTCGGCTGGCTGGCGCTGGTCGGGCTGGCGGGCTTCACCTGCTCGCTGCCGCTCCAGTTCATCGGCACAGCGCTGACCTCCGCCAGCCTCGGCTCACTCATCACCAGTTCCGCGCCCGCCTTCATCGTACTCTTCGCGGCGCTGGGCGGCGAGCGTCCGACCCTCCGCGCGCTGGTGGCGCTGGCGGTGGCGCTGGCAGGTGTCGGCCTGATCGTGGGGGTGGACGTTCCAGCGGGCGTCTCGCTGGTGGGGACGCTGGCGCTGACCGGCGCCGCCGTCGCCTGGGCGCTCTACACCGTGCTGGGCGCCCGTGTCGCGCGCGAGCTGCCGCTGCTGACGATCCTCTTCTGGTCGCTGTTGATCGGCGGCGCGGCGGCCATCCCGTTCGCCGTTCCGGTCTGGCCCAGCCTCGACCAGATGCGCCACTACTCGCCGGCCCTCTGGCGAGATATTCTCTACCTGAGCGTGATCGCGATGGCGCTGGCCTTCCTGCTCTGGAACTACGGCTTCGCGCATCTGCCCAGCGATGTCGGCGCCGTCTTCGGACTGTTCCAGCCGCTGGTGGGCGTGGCGCTGGCGGTGGCGCTGCTGGGCGAGCGGCTCTCGACGCTGGCGGCGGTCGGCGCGGTGGCGATCCTGGCGGGCGCGGCGCTGGCGGGCCTCGGCAGCGAGAAGCGCGAACGCGGGCGTCAATCGGCAATCGCGACTATGGACAGCGGCGGCGTCCTCTAGTAGAATCGAGGCCCAGCCGCTACGGGCGCGGGCAATGTGGCGCGTGTGGCTAAATTGTGAAAGGGAAGCGAGATGCGCGCAGGCAGACGCTGGTCGCTGGCGCTGGCCCTGGTCGCGGTCGTGGCGCTCGCGCTGGCGGGCTGCGGTGGCTCGAAGCCCAGCAATGAGGTGGATATGGGGGTCGCGGCGTTCGAGCAGAGCGCCGTGACCATCAAGACCGGGCAGGCGGTCCATTTCGTTGACCCGAACACCGGCGGCGTCCACATTCTCTGCGTGGGCAAGGGGACGCAGTGCATCCCGGCGCCCGGAGCGCCCGACCTGCTCAATACCAAAGAGGGCTGGCAGGTGCAAGCGGGGGATACGCGCGACGTGACCTTCCCGACCGCTGGAACCTACGTCATCGTCTGCATCATCCATCCCGGCATGCAGGTGACGGTCACGGTCACGTCCTGAGCCGCGTCCTGAGCCACGCGCGGGGCGACCCGCCGGGCCAGGCTCGTCACCCGCCAAAGCGACTCGATTTGCCGATGCGTCCCGATCAGCATAGAAAGAGGCGTCATCGTTATGCTCACAACGCGCCGGGCCAGACGGCGCCGTCTGGCGTTCTCGCTCCTCACAGGCGTTGGCCTGCTGGCGATGGCGCTCGTCGCCTGGGTCGCCGCCGCGCCGACCGCCCACGCCCAGGGCCAGCGTCGCGCGGGCTACGATCTCTGCCCCGCCAACGCCCGCCTGACCAGCTCACAGTCCACGCCGCCCGCGCAGTTCGCGCAGGTCATCCATGTCCCCGCTGACTACCCGACCATCCAGGCGGCGGTGAACGCGGCGCCAGCCAACACCCTGATTCTGGTGGCGCCGGGCGTCTATCACGAGGCGGTCCGCGTCTGCTCGTCGGATCTCACGATTCGCGGCGAGGATCGCAACGGAACCGTCCTGGACGGCCAGTCGAAGCTGACCAACGGCTTCACCGTGCTGGCCGATAACGTCATCCTGGAGAACATGACCGCCCATCACTACCTGGGCAACGGTTTCTACTGGGATGACATGACCGGCTATCGCGGCAGCTATCTGACCGCCTGGGACAATGGCGACTACGGCATCTACGCCTTCGGCTCGACCAAGGGCGAGTTCGACCGCTCATATGCGTCGGGCAGTCCGGATTCAGGTTTCTACATCGGCCAGTGCTTCCCCTGCGACGCCATCATCAACGACGTGCGCTCCGAATGGAATGGCCTGGGCTATTCCGGCACCAACGCCGGCGGCAATCTGGTCATCGAGAACTCCGAGTGGGACCAGAACAGCGCGGGCATCGTCCCGAACACGCTGGACAGCGAGGGCGGCCCACCCCAGCGCGGCGCGACGCTCATCCACAACTACGTCCACGACAACGGCAACGCTAAGGCCCCCTACACCGTCTGGGCGCACATCCCGCTGGGGACGGGCATCCTCGTGGCGGGCGGCGACAAGGACTACGTGGTGGACAACCGCGTGGAGAACAACCCCGACTACGGCATTCTGGTGCTGGGCAACATCGACCAGAACTTCTGGATCGCGTCGGGCAATGTGGTGGAGCGCAACCAGGTGAAGGGGTCGGGCATCGCCGACCTGGCCCTTGGCGCGCCGACCGGAGCGAACAACTGCTTCGCCGACAACCAGGCGACAACCACCCTGCCGCCGCTGCTGGAGGTGACGCACGCCTGCGGCACGCCGCTCCCGCTGAATGGCGGCGGCGACTTCAGCATCACCCTGCGCCTCTTCGCCAACGACGTGAACGCGGGCCTGACTTCGCCAGGGCCGAGCTACCAGCCGCCCGACTGGCGCAAGATTCCCGCGCCGCCCGCCCAGGCCAACATGCCCAACGCCACCAGCGCCCCGCCTGCGCCGATCTTCGTGGACGCCTTCCCGGCGGGGACGACCTCCGCGAATGGGTTCGCGCCGATCACCAACACCTACACGCCAGGGGGTTCAGCCATGTTCCTTCCAGTCGGCCTGACCAGCTATTCGCTCGTCCAGATCCTGCTCTCGCTCTATGGCAACCTGCTGCTCTTCGCGCTCTATGCCGCGTGGCTGGCGGTCGGCTTTGTCGATCTGGCCCACCGCGACGAGCTGAGCGTGGGCAAGCGCTTCGGCTGGGGCGCCCTGCTGGTGGGTGTCCCGTTCATCGGCCCGATCCTCTACTACTTCGCCAGCGGCTCGAAGCTCTCGACGCGCTTCCGTCTGGGGCTGGTCTTCGGGGCGCCCGCGCTCTGCCTCGTTGTGACCGTCCTGCTGCTGGTGGTAGCGTCTTTCACGCTGCTATAGCCACTCTAGCGCGCCGATAAGACTGGGACCGCCCTCTGGCCATTGGCTGGGGGCGGTCCCAGTCGCCTGGGCAAGCTCCGTGCTAGCTCAGGCGTCGCTGCACCCAGAAGAAGGCCAGCGCAAGCAGGAGAATCGCCAGCCCGACGAAAATCGCGCTCTCGATGCCCTGAAAGAGCCAGTAGCGATTTGCTGGCTGCCAGACCATCGTAGAGAGCCAGCCATGTGCGTGGACGCAGGCTGTGTATGATGAACCAGGGCGTAGGTCATAGTCGCCACTGGCGGAGCATGCCTGATAAACCGCGCTCCAGTCCAATTGATGGCCAGCTCTATCGGCATAGCCAGAGGAGAGGATCGTGGCATTGGCGGTAATCGTGCCCGGTCCGCTGGACAGGGAAGGATCCCAGGTCGCGACGAGCGGCGGCAGGTAGTGTGGTCGCACCCAGTTTTCGAGGGGAGCGCGTATGGCTACATAGCCGACCAGCGTCGCGAACATCGCGGGGATTGTTCGCCGCAGGAGTGCCCCTGCCGCTATGCCGAGCGCCAGAGCGAAGATCATGTAAGCCAGCGGCAACGTGCCCGCGAAGTCGAATGTCTGGCTGCCGATGCCCCCATTTGTCGGATTGAATGGAACCGCCCACCACCTGAAAAGTGGGATGAGTAGAGCGGATAGCGCCAGAAGGATTCCAACCTGTGCCCCCACATTGGTCAGCAGCCAGCGTAGCCTTGTCACGCTTTGTGTCCAGACTAGCTGAAAGGTTCCACTCTCCAGTTCACGCGCCACCAATGGCGCAGCCAGGAACATTCCCGCCAACGGCGCCGGAAAGGGGAGGCTCATCATGCCAAACTGGTAGTTGCCGTACTTCGCGAAGAATGCGTTAACGAGCGCGCCACAGAGGGCGTCATTTCTCTGCTGCTGCTGACACATCGCCACACTCACGCCATTTGTCATATGGTAGTAGGCTGCGTACACGACATACCCTGTGACGATGAGATAGGTGGCGATGGCCGCGAACGTGAGGACTAAGAAAACCAATTCTCTTCGGCGCTGCCGCCAAATAAGCCAGATCATTGTACGCCCCCCTCGCTTGCCGTAGTAGCTCCATCCCTGGCGGATAGACGGCTGTACTCCTTCGCTGGCTCCCCCGACTGCCGCTCGGGAGATTGCCCCAGGTAGGCCAGCACGATGTCCTCTAGTGAAACATCCTGCGCGACCCACGATGGGTCGAAAACATGTCCGTTGATGCGTGCCAATAGCGCCGTCTGTCGCGCGCTGTGGTTGATCTCGATGACATCGTGCAGACTTGCCACTGCGGCGGGGTCAGCGCGCGGCCCCACCAGCGCCTTTTGTTCGGGACGCGGCAACCCGTCGAGCAACTCCCACACTTCTTGGTCGACCGTTTGCATCAACTGCTGACGATTCATGGCTTGTCACTCCTGCGGAATGCGACGCCGACACGTCGTAACGTCTCGGGCTTCCTGGCAGAATGCAGGGAACGTTTCTTCCTCTTGGCCCTCACGCGCCACTTCTCACCCCTTCCGTCAAAACTGTCATGAAGTCAGCCTGGGAGAGGGGTCAATGGGAGGACGCCGCTAGGTCAGTCGCCGCCGCACCCACCAAAGCGCCAGGCCCAGCAGCAGCAGCGCCAGAGCTACCAGGATACCCGTCTCGATGCCCTGGAACGCCCAGTAGCGGCTGGCAGGCTGCCAGATCATCGTTTCGAGCCAGCCATGAGCGTGGAGGCAGGTGGTGAACGCCGAGCCAGGCGTATCGACCACCACACCAGTGGGCGCGCAGGTCTGGTAGGGGAGCGATGAATCGATGGTGGCG
>DASVWQ010000179.1:0-6603 GCA_036393135.1 Ktedonobacterales bacterium | reverse complement strand
ATCAGGACATCTCGGCGCTGCTCAACGGCCAGACCGCCATCGCACTCGGCTTCGGGGAAGAGGTGGCGCCCGCCAAGGCGATCACCGATTACCTGAAGACGGCCAAGACCGCCAAGCCGGTGAAGGTGAAGGCGGGCATTTTGGAGCGCGGGCCGATCACGGCGAAGCAGGTCGAGGACCTGGCCAAGGTCCCCTCGCGCGATCAGTTGCGCAGTCAGGTGGTCGGCACGATGATGGGGCCGCTAAACCAGACCTATGGCGTGCTCAGCGCGCCGCTACGCGATCTCATCAATGTGCTGGAGGCGCGCATCCGCCAGCTTGGCGAGGGCGCGGCCGCCTAGCGACGCCCACCCCGCGCGACCACGCGCGAAGAGCGTCAAGACGAACGAAGAGAGCCAGGCCCGAACGGCCTGTGTGGAGGAACACCAGTCATGGCTGTGGATGTCGATAAGATCATCGAAGAACTGAGCAACATGAGCGTGCTCGACCTCGTGAAGCTGAGCAAGGCGCTTCAGGATCAGTGGGGCGTGAGCGCGGCCCCGGCGATGGTCGCCGCTGTCGCGGGCGCGGGCGCGCCTGCCGCTGGCGGCGAGGCTCCGGCCGCCGCCGAGGAGCAGACCGAGTTCAACGTGATGCTGACGGAAATCGGCCCGAACAAGATCAACGTCATCAAGGTCGTGCGCGAGCTGACCGGTCTGGGCCTGAAAGAGGCGAAGGACCTGGTCGAGGCGGCGCCCAAGGCCGTCAAGGAAGGCGTTGCGAAGGACGAGGCCAACGCCGCCAAGGCCAAGCTCGAAGAGGCTGGCGCCAAGGCCGCCGTTCAGTAGGCCACGCGCCTATTGCGCAACCCATCGCGCCCCCGCGCCGGAGCGTCTGCCCGCCAGACGGCCCCGCTCTGCGCCGGGGGCGCGCTCGCGTCTCCGCCTCCTCGCGCTCGCCACGCATGCCTGGTCGGGCGGGATGCGCGGCGCCAGGCGCCAACGAGCGGGGGCGAGATGCTATACTTCAGCGATGCGGGCGCGATTCCAGCCGCTCGCGATGGCATCGTCCCCATAACATCTCACGGCAGGGCGCGCAATGAGTCTCATCGGTCTCGCGGGGCATGTGGATCACGGCAAATCGGCGCTCGTTACCGCGCTCACTGGCATCGATCCTGACCGCCTGGCCGAGGAGAAGGCCCGCGGCATGACGATTGACCTCGGCTTCGCCTGGCTCACCCTCCCCGATGGGCGCGAGGTCAGCGTGGTGGATGTGCCAGGGCATGAGGCCTTCATCAAGAACATGCTGGCGGGCGTTGGCGGGCTGGATGTCGCGCTGCTGGTGGTGGCCGCCGACGAGGGCGTGATGCCGCAGACCGCCGAGCATCTGGCGATCCTCGATATGCTGCGGGTGGGTAGCGGTGTCGTCGCGCTCAACAAGGCCGATCTGGTGGAGGCGGACTGGCTGGAGCTGGCGCGGATGGAGGTCGCCGAGGCGCTGGCGCCAACCACGCTGGCAGGCGCCCCCATCATCCCTTGCTCCGCCGTGACTGGCGCCGGATTGCCGGAACTGCTGGCCGCGCTGGCCGCCGCGCTCGACCGCGCCCCCGCCCGCCGCGACCTGGGCCGCCCGCGTCTGCCAGTGGATCGCGTTTTCACCATCACCGGGTTCGGTGTCGTCGCCACGGGCGCCTTGCAGGACGGCGCACTGAGTGTCGGGCAGGAGGTGGAGCTGCTGCCCTCCCACCGACGCGCGCGGATTCGCGGCCTCCAGACCCATAAGCGCAAGATCGAGCGGGGCGAGCCAGGCGCGCGGCTGGCGGTGAACCTCGCTGGCGTGGAGAAGAGCGACCTCGCGCGCGGCGATGTCATCAGCCTGCCAGGACGGCTGCGCACCACGATGGCTATCGATGTGCGGCTGGAGACGCTGGCCAGTGCGCCACGCGCCATCGCCCACAACTCCACGCTCGATCTCTACCTCGGCGCCGCCGAGACCCAGGCCCGCGTCATCCTGCTGGAGGGCGAGGCGGTGGCGCCGGGCGCATCGGGCTGGGCGCAGTTGCGGCTGGCGCGGCCCTTCGTCGCGGCGCGCGGCGACCGCTTTATCCTGCGGGCGCCCTCACCCAGCGAGACGGTCGGCGGCGGGGTGGTCGTCGAGCCGGCCGCGCGGCGACATCCACGCCACGACGCCGCGACGATTGCCCGGCTGGAATTGCTGGCGCGCGGTGATCCAGATGAGGTGACGCTGGCGGCGCTGCGTGGCGAGCGGCGTGGCGCGGGCGCGCAGACCCAGCGCGCGGCGAGCTTTGCGGGGCGCTCTGGCGCCGACCTGACCCAGGCGACCGGGCTGCCCGCCGAGGAGGTGGATGTGGCGCTGGTGGCGCTGGTGGAGCGCGAGCAGGCGCGGCGTATCGGCGGGCTGTGGTACGCCGCGAGCGAGTGGGAGCGGCTGCGGACGACGAGCGGCGAGGCGCTGGCGGCCTACCACGTGCGCTGGCCGCTGCGCCCCGGCATGCCGCGCGAGGAGTGGCGGGCGCGGCTGGCGATTCCCCCGCGCGAGACGACGGAGGTGGTGGCGGCGCTGGTGGCGCAGGGCGCGCTGGCCGAGGCGAGCGCGCTGGATGGCGGGGCCGAGCGCGGCGGCTGGCTGCGGGCGCCGGGACATCACCCCACGCCCACGCCTGCCCAGCGCGCGGCGGCGGATGCGCTGCTGGCGCGCTTCGCCGCCGCGCCCTTCGCGCCGCCCGACCGCGCGGAGGTCGAGGCCGAGCTGGGCGCGGAGCTGACCCAGGCGCTGCTGGACGCGGGCGAACTGGCGCGTGTCAGCGAGGGCATCGTGCTGACACCCGCCGCGCTGGCCGAGGCGACCCGCCGCATCGTGGCGCATCTGCGCGCCCACGAGACGATCACCGTGGCTGAGGCGCGCGACCTGCTGGCGACGACCCGCAAATACATGCTCGCCATCTTCGAATATCTCGACGCGCGCGGCGTCACCGAGCGGCGCGGCGACGACCGCGCGCTGGGGCCATCCGGAGCGGCGCTGTGACGCCCGGCGACTCGTCGCCACGCCCTGGGCGGACTATCACGCCGTCACGAGCAGCGGTGGCAGGGGCGAAGCGTTGAAGGCGGGCAACGGTGTTGTCCAGAGGGCGGCGCCATCGCTGGCGCGCAGGCAGGTGACATAGGTGATGGTGGTTGGATTCACCGCGATTCCCGCCTCCAATCCCTGCCAGACGTAGTAGAGGGTCGCGCCGTCGGGGAGCAGCGCGCCGGTGTTGTATGGACTCTGCCCGGCGTAGCGCCAGCGCTCGTCGCCCTGCGCGTCCAGCGCCACCAGCGTCGCCAGCTTTTGTGCGCCGACGGGGACCAGCAGCCAGGCGTCCGCGCCGCCCAGCGCGAGCGTCGCCAGGTCGGGCAGGTCGCGCTGCCAGAGGATGTCGCCGCTGCGCGTGTCCAGCGCCACCACCTGCCCGTACTGGCCATCGGGCGTCAGGGTCGTCGCATACGTGACGCGCGCGGTGGCCGACTGCACCAGCGCGCGGGCATCCAGCACGGCGCTCCAGCGCAGCGCGCCAGTGGCGGCGTCGAAGGCGAAGACGCTCTGCCCAGCGGCGGAGATGATGGCGCCATCCGCGGCGGCGAGCGGGGCGTCGACGCTGGCGGGGACGGCGTGACTCCAGCGCGGCGCGCCCGTCACGGCATCGAGGGCGGTGAGCGTGTCGTCATGGGCGTAGGCGATCACATCGCCCGCTGTGACGATGTTGGCCAGCGCGTCCTGCCCTGCAAGCTGGTCGCTCCAGACCTGCCCGCCATCGCGCTCGCTCAGCGCGCGAAGCTGTGGCCCGGAGGGATCGGTTATAGGCAGGTAGATGCGCCCGCCCGCGATCATCGGCTGGCCGACGGTATCGCCGAAGCTCTCCTGCCAGGCCAGCGCGCCGTTCGCCGCCGAGAGCGCGTAGAGGTTGCTGTGCTCGTTTGCGCCATCGGATGTGACGCTGGCGAAGAAGATGCGCCCGCCGTCGAAGTCCAGCGCCGAGGTCGCGCCCGCGCGGAAACTGTATTGCCAGAGCTGTTTGCCGTCGGTCGGGCGGATGGCGTAGAGCGCGTGGACATGGGTGGGCGTCGGCCCCTCTTTCTCGAACTCGGTCCCGGCGATAGCGTAGAGCGTGCCGCCGACGAGCTGCGCGTCGTTCCAGCCGACGTAGGTCGTGGTGGCGCAGTTCCAGGCCAGCGCGCCATCGGCTCGCACCGCGTAGAGGCCGCTGGTGCGGTATTTCGCGGTCGGGTCATAGGCGGTCAGCGGGACGATCACGCCGCCATCCTTGCCCAGCGCGCCGCGCCCCTGCGCCACGCACTGCTGCGCGGGAACGCTGTCGAAGGGCAGCGTCGGCGCGTCGCAGCCCGCCAGCGCCATGCTCATCAGCGCCGCCAGCGCCATCAGCGCGCCCATCCAATGTGTCATCCGTCGCCGCGTCGGCGCCATAGCAGCATCTCCGTCACTCTGTGTGTCGGCTGGGGCGCGTCAGGTGAGGTGTAGGGGCGGCTGAAGCCGCGTCCAAGGGCGCTATGCGCCACGAAGGCCGCCTGCGCGGCCTGGATTCTGAGCGCCTACCAAGCGCGCCCCGCGCATGATGCGACGCGGAGGACCCCAGCCTGCGCAGGCTGGCTTTGTGGCCCGCAGGCCCCAGCCGCGGGTTTAGCCGCCAGCGCCGCTAAGGTGAGACGCCTCAACCGCGCTGATTGTTCCCGCGCGCATTCCGGTTCCCCCTCTCCTCGCGGGAGAGGGGGTCAGGGGGTAAGGGGTCTACCGGTCGCGCTCGGCCTGGGCCTTGGTGGCCTTGCGCGCGATGGCCGCCTGCGCCGCCGCCAGTCGCGCCACCGGCACGCGGAAGGGCGAGCAGCTCACGTAGTTCAGCCCGACCTCATCGCAGAAGGCGATGCTCTCCGGGTCGCCGCCATGCTCGCCGCAGATGCCCACCTCCAGCTCAGGCGTCGTGCGCTTACCCTCCTCCACGGCGATCCGCACCAGGCGCCCTACGCCATCGCGGTCGAGCGTCTGGAAGGGGTTAACCTTCAGAATCTTGACCGGCTCATTCAGCCCCGGCTCTGGCAGGCCCTCCACATACTTAAGCAGGAACTTGGCCTCGGCGTCGTCGCGGCTCATGCCATAGGTCGTCTGGGTCAGGTCGTTCGTGCCGAAGCTGAAGAAATCGGCTACTTCGGCGATCTGTCCAGCGGTCAGGGCGGCGCGTGGCAGCTCGATCATCGTGCCAAACTTGTACTCCACCTGGCCGCCCGCCTCCGCCGCGATCTCGCTGGCCACCGCTTCGAGCTGGCGGCGTACCTCGCGCAACTCGTTGACATGCCCCACCAGCGGAATCATGATCTTTGGCTGGAGCTTGACGCCCTCGCGCGCCACGGCCACGGCGGCCTCCAGGATGGCGCGTGTCTGCATGACGTTGATCTCCGGGTAGAGCAGCCCCAGGCGGCAGCCGCGCAGCCCCAGCATCGGGTTGGCCTCGCGGAGCTGGGCCACGCGATCCAGCAGGCGGCGCTTCTTCGCCAACTCGGCGGGGTCGGCGCCGGTATCGGTCAGCCGCGTCACTTCCACCAGCAGCTCCTCGTAGCTGGGCAGGAACTCGTGCAGCGGCGGGTCGATCAGGCGGATGACGACGGGATAGCCCGCGCCAGTCTGCGGGTCGCGCATCGCCCGGAAGATGCCCTCGAAGTCGGCGCGCTGGAAGGGCAAGAGCTGATCGAGCGCGGCCTGGCGCTCCGTCAGCGTCTCCGCCAGAATCATCTCCTGCACCACGGGCAGCCGCTCCTGCTCCATGAACATGTGCTCGGTGCGGCAGAGGCCGATGCCCTCGGCGCCATAGGTGATGGAGCGCTCGGCGTCGCGCGGATAGTCGGCGTTGGCCCAGACGCCCAGGTCGCGGGCCTCGTCGGCCCAGGCGAGCAGTGTTTGCAGATTGTCATCGTGGGCGAAGTCGGCCTCCATGGTCTTGAGCGCGCCGATGAAGACCTCGCCCGTCGTGCCGTCAATCGAGATTTCGTCGCCCTCGCGCACAGTGGTCTGGCCGCCGTTGATGGTGAACTGGCGCTGCGCGTAGTCCACACGAATCGCCTCGCAGCCGACGACGGCGGGCAGGCCCGCGCCGCGCGCCACCACCGCCGCATGGCTGCCCGTGCCACCGCGGCTGGTCAGGATGCCCTTCGAGGCATACATCCCATGCACATCGTCGGGGCTGGTCTCCAGCCGCACAAGGATGATGCGCTCGCCCTCCTTGCCCGCCGCCGCTGCGCGGTCGGCGTCGAAGATGGCCTTGCCAACCGCCGCGCCAGGCGAGGCGTTGACGCCGCGCGCTACCATCCGGCCAGCCGTACGCGCCGCCTCCACATCGTCGGTGTCGAAGCGCGGCAGCAGGCGCTGCGTCACCTGCGATGGCTCGATGCGCTGGAGCGCCTCCTCGCGGGTGATAACGCCCTCGCCGGTCATGTCCACCGCGATCTTCATCGCCGCCGCCGCCGTGCGTTTGGCCGCGCGCGTCTGGAGCATGTAGAGCGTGCCCTTCTCGATGGTGAACTCCATGTCCTGCACGTCGCGGTAATGGGTCTCCAGCCG
>DASVWQ010000178.1:0-15636 GCA_036393135.1 Ktedonobacterales bacterium | reverse complement strand
GCGCTCGGCCCGGACTTCCGCATGAACACCGTCTTCAAGTTCTACTATCAGGTCTGGCTACTGCTGGGCATCGTCTCTGGCCCCGCGCTGGTCTGGATCGCCGGGCGACTGCGCGGCGTGGCGCGGCTGGGCTGGCGGGCGTCGCTGGCCATCACGCCCTCCGCCTCGGCCAGCGCGGAGAGCGCGGATGCGGCGGCTCCGGCGCTGGCGCTGGCAGGCGCAGGTAGCGTCCCATCCGCTTCGCTGGCGGCGGAGGAGAGCGGCGCGTCCGCGGATGACGCGGAGAGCGAGACAGCGGACGATGACGGCGCCGCGGAGGTCTGGGTCTGGGACGGCGCGGTAGCGAACGACTGGCGCGGGCGCGCGGGCTGGCGCGGACTGGCGCGGGTTGGCGCGGCGCTCTGGACGCTGGCGCTGCTGGCGCTGCTGCTGGCGGCGGCGATCTACCCGACGCTGGTGGTGGCCGCGCGGACGCAGAATCTCAGCCTGTCCCGTTCGCTTGATGGAACCGCCTACATGAGTCAAGATATCCAGAATATGGGTGACGCGCAGGCCATCGCCTGGCTCAACGCGCACGTCACTGGCGATCCGGTGATCGTGGAGGCGGCGCAATACAATGAGTACACCCATCTGGGGCGCGTCTCGGCCTTCACCGGGCTGCCGACGATCATCGGCTGGGGCGGACACGAGGAGCAGTGGCGCTATAACTGGCTCGCGAAGCCAGGGCGGGCGAATGTGCTGGGCGAGCGTCTGAACGCCGTCAAGCTCATCTACACCAACACGAACGACTCGTTCGTCCTCTCGCTCCTGCGCTCCTATGATGTGCGCTATGTCTATGTGGGCGCCGCTGAGCGGCAGACCTACGGCGGTCAACTCAACCAGTTCGCCGCCTACCTGACCATCGTCTATCAGCAGGCGGGCGTCACCATCTATGAAGTTCCCGACTCGCAGGCAGGCTAGCCACGCGGGTCGCGCAGCAAGAAGCACGATGAGGGAGAGAGCGGCATGAGCGCTTACCAGGACGACCAGCGCCAGCGTGCGCGCGAGGGCCAGCGACCCGGCGCCGACGACTGGCAGGGGGCGCTCGCGCTCACCGGGCAGGGCGCGCTGGCGGCGCAGGCGCCCGCCGGGCCAGAAACCGAGGACGAGACTGAGGGCGAATACGGGTCCATCGAGCCAATTTCCGGGCGCGAGGTCCTGGCGAACATCGGGCGTTCGCTGCGCAACGCGCCGCTGCGGCTCTGGGCCATCATTCGCGGGCTGAATGGTGAGCAGTGGGCGTGGATCACCGTGCTGGCGCTGGCGGCGCTGCTGCGCTTCTGGGACCTCGGCGCGAAGCCGCTGCACCACGACGAGAGCATGCACGCCTTCTACTCGCTGCTCTTCGCCCGCGACCCCTCCAGCTACTCGTATGACCCGCTACTGCATGGGCCGTTCCAGTTCCACGCCGAGGGCTTCATGTTCGCGCTCATCATGGCGGCGCAGAGCATTTTCCATGTCAGTTCGCCCGGCAATAATCCATGGATCAACGACACCACCGCGCGCTTCGTGCCGGCGCTCTTTGGCCTGGGCATCGTCGCGCTGCCCGTCGGGCTGCGCCGCGAGCTGGGGCGGCTCGGCGCGTGGCTGGCGGCGCTGCTGCTGGCCGTCTCGCCCGCGTTCGTCTATTTCTCCCGCTTTCTGCGCGAAGACATCTACTTCAACTTCTTCATGTTCGCGATGGTCGTCTGCGCCGTGCGGTTCGCCGCCTCGCGCTCGGCGACGTGGCTGGCGCTGACCGCCGCGAGCACTGTGCTGGCCTATGCCACCTTCGAGGGTGTCTACCTGACGCTGGCCATCTTCGGCGGCTTCCTGGCGCTGCTGGTGGCGTGGGAGCTGGCGGGGCCGATCAGCCGCGTCATCCCGGCGACGTACACGGCGGCGCGGCGCCTGCTGCTGGGGCGGGTGATCGCGCTACTGGCGCTGGCGGGCATCGGCATGGCGGTGGCGGCGTGGGCGCTGCACACGATGAAGACCCTCAGCGCCTACATCCAGAACAACACGAAGGCGGCGGACGTGCAGGTAGCCCTGCTGGAGCAGCGCACCGTCGCCGTCCTGCTCTACGTCAGCATCGGCATCGCCGCGCTGGTGATCCTCTCGCTGTTCTGGCAGATCACCCGCGAGAACGCGCTCTACGACTACCGCCAGCGCCTGGCCGCCGCCGATGAGGAAGCCGCCGAGGCCGAGGCCGAGACGCCCGACGCGGATAACGCGGATGACGCCGAGTACACTGACTTCAGCGACCTCGCGGAGCCACCCGCTCCGGGCTGGATCATCGTCGCCGACCGCATCCTCGGCGCGCCGGGCCGGGGCATCGCGGCGCTGCGCCAGCGCACGGACCCTGAGCGCCAGCCGCTGCTCCACCTGCTCCTCAGCACGCCGTGGACGCAGTGGTTCATCGCCTTCGTGGTTGGCTGGATGCTCTTCGCGGGCCTCTACTGGGAACTGCCGATGACCGGGCGCTCGCTCGGCCAGGGCTTCGTGGATGGCGTCGGCAAGGGTGTCTGGCAGGGCCTCTACTATTGGCTGCAACAGCAGAATGTCGCGCGCGGCGCCCAGCCGATCTACTACTATTTCGTGCTCATCCCGCTCTATGAGCAGCTCGCGGTGATCTTCGGGCTGGCGGGCATCGTCTACTGCCTGTGGCGCCCGACCCGCCTGCGCCTCTTCCTCGTCTGGTGGTTCGTCGGCTCGCTGGGCATCTATTCCTGGGCGGGCGAGAAGATGCCATGGCTGGTCATCCACATCCTGCTCTCGCTGATGCTGCTGGCGGCGATCATGCTGGCGGTGACGCTGCGGGCGGCGCTGGTGGCCTGGCGCGGGCTGGTGGCGGGCTTCGTGAACGGCGCGGCGCGGCCACAGCTCTCGTGGCGCGGCGGGGGGGCGCTGGCCTCGACGGCGCTGGCGGCGCTGCTGCTCGTCACGATGGTCCACAGCATGTGGCTGCTAGCCTACCGCGACCCGGCGAACGGGCCGCTGGAGATGATGGTCTACGTCCAGACGACACCGGACGTGGACACCGTGATGGCCAAGATCAACCAGGCCGATCAGAAGCTGCACGGCGGCAAGCATCAGCTCAATATCGTCGTCGGCAATGGCGAGGAGTGGCCCTTCTACTGGTATCTGCGAGACTACTGGATGGATCCGCATCCGGGAACCTACGTCACCTTCGACCCATCCAGCTTCCAGAACATGAACCCCGACGTGCTGATCCTCTACCCCGGCACGGATGTGCAGGCGTTCATGGCCGCGCACCCCAAGGGTTATAGCATGAAGGAGTACACCCTGCGCTCGTGGTTCGACGAGGCGTACAAGCCGCAGCTCCCCTGCCAGGTGAACAAGACACCCTGCCCCTCGAACGTGGACTACGCCTTCTACGGTCAGGGTCTCGGCCCATGGCTGAGCTACGGCAGCAATCCACCGCCAAACGCGAAGTTCAACCTGGGGCGGGCGGTCCCGCGCCTGTGGAACTGGCTCTGGGTGCGGCAGCCGCTGGGCGCGACGAAAGGCCCCTACTACGATTTCACGTTCATCGTGCGCGATGGCCTGTCCATCCAGCCGTGAGCGAGCGCTGGGGCGAGGGCCGCCACGAGCGCCAATATCCCAGGCGGCGCCTGCTCAGCCCCGGTCGCGTAGGCGATAGACGAACTTCAGCCCTGACCAGACAGGATCAACCGATACGATCTTGACATCCACCAGCCCGGCGGCCAGGCCAGCCTCGCGCACGTCGCGCTCGCCCAGGTCGCCTGGCGCCGCCGCCTGCCCCGTGCGGGACGTTCGCCTGGGCCAGCAGAGCCAGAGCGCGCCCCGCTGGTCGAGCGCGGCGACGAGTTGCGGCAGCCGATCCGCCAGCGCGGCCCGCTCCGTCGCGAAGAACTGGATGAAATCGAGGCGCTTGCTGCCCTCAGCGCAGAACTCGACCTGCGCCGCGACCGCGCCCAGCGCCGCCACGTAGCCCGGCGGGGCGTCCAGCAGCAGCGCGCGCATGCCTGGCTTCAGGCCGAGCCTGACGGCGAGTGGCCGCGTGGAAGCGCTATCCGATAGCATGAGTCGCCTCCCTTCCGCGCGCCATCCGCGCCGGGGCGCGCTCCGCTTGCGCGCGTGGGGGATGGCGTGGCACAGTGTAGCAGGAATCGCCCGCCTCCGCCCACCTTGAGATTGAAGGACGCCTGTGCCACGACCGCCATCCGCCTATCCGCTGCTGCGCCTGCGACCGGGACGCGACTATACGCTGGGGCAGGGCCATCCCTGGGTCTTCTCTGGCGCCTTCGCCGACCTCCCGCGCGACCTGCCCGCTGGCAGCGTGGTGGATGTCACCGCGCACGACGGCCTCTGGCTCGCGCGCGGCCACCTGAACCCCGCGAACAGCCTGGCCTTTCGCGCGCTGACCCGCGACCGCGAGGAGCTGATCGACGAGGCGTTCTATGTCCGGCGCATCCAGCGGGCGCAGCGCCTGCGCGACCTGCTCCCCGCCGACGTGACCGCCTATCGCCTGGCTCATGCCGAGGCCGACGGCCTGCCGGGGCTGATCGTGGACCGCTACGACCGCTGGCTGGTGGCGCAGTTCCACACGGCGGGGGTCGAGGCGCAACGCGAGACGATCATCGCGGCGCTGGCGAGCGCGCTGCCGCCGGGCATGGTGGAGGGCATCGCCACGCGCGACGACATCCGGGCGCGGGCGCGCGAAGGGTTGGTGGTCGGCGCGGCCTCGGTGGCGTGGGGGCTGGTTCCCGATGAGATCGAGGTACTGGAGCATCGCGTGCGCTATCTGGTCGCCCCACTGACTGGCCAGAAGACGGGCTTCTTCCTCGATCAGCGCGAGAAGCGGGCGCGGGTGCGGGACCTGGCCCCCGCCGCCTCGACCCTGCTCAACCTCTTCAGCTACTCCGGCGGATTCGCGCTGGCCGGGCTGGCCGGGAATCCGCGCCTGCGCACGGTGAACGTCGATTCGTCGGCCCCGGCGCTGGAGCTGGCCCACCGCAACTATGGGCTGAACGGCGTGGATACCACCGACGGACGCCACAGCTTCGTTCCCAGCGACGTGAACCAGTATCTCCAGCGCGCCGCCGAGACCAACGAGCGCTTCGACATCGTAGTGGTGGACCCGCCAGCCTTCGCCAAGAACCTGGGGCAGAAGGAGCGCGCCCTTCGCGCCTACGAGCGGCTCAACACGCTGGCCCTGCGCGTGCTGCCACCGGAGGGACTGCTGCTGACCTGCTCCTGCTCTGGCGGCGTGACTGCGGAGGAGTTCGAGGGCGCGGTGCGGGCGGCGCTGGCCAGCGAGGGGCGCGCGGCGCGGCTGTTCGCCAGCTTCGGCCCCAGCCTCGACCATCCCACGCTGCCCGGCTTCACCGAGGACCGCTACCTCAAGGCGCTGCTGCTGAGCGTGGATTGAGGGCGCATTGGAGCCGCGCCAGATCGCAAATTACCTTGACATGCGGCCTGGCGTAGTGTATCGTGATGATGCGCTTCGGGCAGCCCGTTCGCGGGAGCCACGCGCCCTAGGTGGGTAGCTCAATTGGCAGAGCAGCGGTCTCCAAAACCGCAGGTTGCAGGTTCGATTCCTGTCCCACCTGCCATCAGATATTCAAGAATGAAGCGACTTTGAGCGATGATGCTCAAAGTCGCTATTGTTCGGCGGTGGCGCCACTCCGCCCCTGATCCCCACGCGACCACTCCCAAGCGCTCGATGGATTCCGTCAACGACTACGTAAGCGCTTGTCCGCCAAGAAGGTTAATCACACATCTCACTCCCTGCCCTCCCTCTCTGCCACCACTTCCGTCGGCGTCACATGGCCAGCCGCCGCCCGCGTTGAGGCGCCGTCGCCATTCTCCGAGAAATACGCGCGCAGGCGTTCGTTGATCAGCGGGGGATTGTCGGTGCACATGTTGTGGCCGACGTGGGGAACGATCTCGGTCGTCACCTGGGGCATCAGCCGCTTCGCCCGCTCGATCACCTCGTCCACGGCGAAGAAGTGCTCCAGCTCGCCCATCAGCAGCAGGGTCGGCGCGGTCAGCGCGGCCATCTCCGCGTCCGTGACCGGGCCGGGCGGGAAGCGGAAGCGGTAGTATTTCGCCAGCAGGTAGAACCACTCGATCTCGTGCGGGTCCGCCAGGGGGTCTGTCACATACGTCCCCGACACCGCGCGGCGCACCATGCCGCGTGTCAGCAGCGCCCCCGCCAGCACATCCTTCGCCACCCGCACCGCCGTCTGATCCATGATCCGCGCCAGATTGTAGGGGAAGCGCACCGGCATGATGCCGTTCGCGCTCATCAGCGCCGCCCGCGCCACCCGCTCCGGGGCATAGGCCGCGAACTTGAGGATCAGCCAGCTCCCGTTCGAGATGCCCACCAGATTCGCCTTCTCGATGCGCAGCCCCGTCAGCACGTCGGCCAGCCACTTCGCGTGGTCGTCGTTGTCCTGCGCCAGCCGCATCGGGACGCTCTTGCCAGCGGAGCCGATGATGTCGAGCGCGTAGAGCCGGAAATCCGCCTGCAAGCCCGCGAGTTGGTGGCGCCAGCTTGCCGCGTTGCCCTCCATGCCGTGCAGCAGCACGAGCGGCGGCGCGTCTTTGGGG
Source organism: Ktedonobacterales bacterium (assembly GCA_036393135.1). Classification (GTDB taxonomy): domain Bacteria; phylum Chloroflexota; class Ktedonobacteria; order Ktedonobacterales; family JADMIN01; genus JAKAIY01. Next base: position 9,018 of record DASVWQ010000178.1, on the reverse strand, counting down.
CCAGCCGCCACCAGATGACTATCGCCATAGCGCGTCGGGACGACAATCGAATCGGTCTCTATATGCGCCCGCTCCAGCGCCAACTCATACCAGCGCATCATCGCGGCCTGGCCACCCGCTGTGCTGAATAGCTCGCGGCTTCCCTGAAACATAACGCGGCGCCTCCTTTCTTCTCACTCACCATCTGGCGCGGATGACATCGCGCGCCTGTGCTAGCCCGGCGCCGTCTCCGGCTCGCGCGTCTGCTCCGCCGCCTGATCGGCGGCGCGCGTGGTCGGCGCGGCCGGTGGCGCGGGCAGCGGCGGCGCGGGCATGGCGCGCAGCCCAAAGAGCAGGCGCAGCGTCGGGAATCGCCTGATGAAGACATCGAAGATGGCGAAGGTGATGACGTAGGCCGCCACCATGATGGCCAGATACTTGATGAGCAGCGGCGCATCCCAGCCAAGCAGGAGATAGCCCACTGAGACGATGACGGCCACATGCATCACATAGATGGGATAAGCCGCCTCGCCGAGGTAACCTAGCAGACGCGATGGCCGACTCAGATAGGTCATCGCGAATCCGGCCAGCCCCACCACCCAGAGCCACGCGATGACACCGCGCAGCGGGACCACCGTGAAGAGCGATCCCATCGAATTGTCGTATGGGTGCGGCGACTGCTGAAGCTGGACGCGCTCGGCGGCCAGCCACAGCGCCATGCCAGCGGCCAGCGCCAGCCCCCACTGGCGGCGGACCGCCCGCTCGAAGCGCGGATCAGCGTAGAGCGCGTAGCCGTAGATGAACAGCGTCAGATACACCGCCGTCTCGGCGGCGAAGCCCACGCCCGTCCAGAGCGCATGCGCCAGCGCATCGATCAGCGCGAGCGGCGCGCAGAGCGCGAAGATCGCTCCCGGACGCGCCGAGAACGTCGCCAGCCGAGCGATCTGGCGCTGCCCACGCGGAGACTTCAGCGCGCGGAAGAGTGGCAGCGCCACGAGCGAGAAAATGAACAGGTAGAGCAGGAACCACAAGTGGCCGATGAAGGCGATGAAGCCCGTGACCGACGGGTGGCCCAGGAAGTACACCAGACCCAGGATGTACTGTGGATAGAACTGCACGAACGAATGCAGGTAGTCTGGGACCGTGATGGGCATCCCAACCGCCCTAATGATGCCGGGATTGCTGAGGACCACCACATAGACCTGGAGCGGGATGACCGTGAACATGGCGAAGATCAGCGGGACGAGCAGCCGCGAGACGCGCTCCTTTACATAGCGCGCGTTCGTTCGCGTCTCCAGCCCATACCACGCCGCCGCACCCGCCACGAAGAAGAGCAGCGGCATGCCGAAGACGCCCAGAAAGACGCCGATCAGCGCCATCGTCTGGTTGGTCTCAGGGTTCTTGAGGTAGAGGTCAGCCGTCGGGGTAAAGAGGGACGCGGTATGTACGGGAACGAGGCCCAGCACGACGAGTGTCCGCACCCAGTCGAGTTCGACCCGTCGCGCGGGCTTGTCCACGGTCTCCCCGCCAGTTGTCGCGCCGCTGCGCGCTACCACCTGTCGCATCGTAGGCCTCGCTCCTCTGATGCGCCGCGCCCCGGCGCTGTTCGCCGGGAGCCAGGCCGCCAACGCCGCGCTCTTGCTGTAGCGTGGGCGTGAGGGCCACCCACGCGCAGCATCGCGCGCCCGGCTCACAGATGGCTCTCAGCGGCAGGCGTGGTGGCACAATACGCTCACGTCCTCGCTCGCCACAACGGCTCGCCGGACGTGGCGTGTATGGCGCTCTCCAGCGGTGAGGCCAGGACTGGCTCAGGCGGGCGGCTCCATGCGCGCTTTGAGACGCCGCACCGCCTCCGCCGACTCCGCCTGCACACGCCGCCGGAGAATCAGCGTATCGAGCAAGGCATAGGCCAGATTCGGCATGGGGTAGGTGAAGGTTCGCGTGAAGTCTACACCGCCGTCCGCGCGCGGAGTGAGCGCATAGCTCACCACGCCGCTGCCGCCCACGCCGGTCGTGATGGCTCCCTCGATCACCCAGAGAGTTAGCGCATCGCGGCGAATGACGGTCCAGACGACCTCGCCGCGCCGCCCGGCGACCAGGAAGCGCTCCGTCACCCGCTCGCCGACCGCCAGCGAGTGATCGGTCGCGCCGCTCACCCCCAGCGACGAGGGATGCCACTCCGGCCAGTGGCCAGGAGTGGTCACATACTCATACAGCGTCTCGATAGGACAGTTGATGGTCGCCGAAGTGATGATCTCTGACATCTAGCGCCTCCCCTCGACACATACGCATCCACCGCGCCAACCGGGGAACCATGCGGAGATGGCCCAGCCAACGCCATGCGAGAGAGTATACGCCGAACCAGCCAGCGGTTGGCGACGCCCGCATCGAGGCAGCTAGCCGGGAACTAGCCGAGAGTCCGCTGATAACATGTCCGCTGCGGTCGTTGCGTCAAACCCTCACCCCTGGCCCCTCGCCCTCTGGGAGAGGGGAATCAGAAAGCCCCTCGCTCTCTGGGAGAGGGGTTGGGGTGAGGGGGCGCAACGAGCGCCCACATCCCAGGCGGATGTGTTATGGGAGGGCGGACGCTACACGAATTGTATCGCGTCGCTACGTAATTCTCTTGACAGAGCGGGCGGGCATCAGGTACCCTTGCGCCTATCCGCCGCTAGTGGCGCCCCGGTCAAGCGCGTTTCGCGCGCATGGAGAGTAGCTGGGATTTCCGGCGGACAGAGCAGGCAGAAGGAGGGAACTGCATTGGCGGCCGCTTGTCGGCCCACTGGCGACGATCCTCAGCGCCCGAATGACCGCGCCCGACGCGGCGGGCGAAACGCGAATGGGGAATGAGCGCACTGTGGCGCTCGCCGTCGTATCACGGACGACCAGACGCCAATACTTGGGGTATCTTTCGCGATTCGCTGATTGTCTTCGTATATTGCCAGCTCGCGCCGGGCGCCCTCGGCTCCGCGCACTACCTAGCGCACTATCTCGCGCGCGTCATGCTCGCGCCGCGACCTGGCGAACTCGCATCCTCAGACTGGTTTTCAGCGCCTACAGAACGTATGCAGGCGCAGCGTTGCTGCGCGCTCACATCAAGGAGAACCTCGTGGGTCATCGGATGATCGTTACCAATGCTGTGCGCACAGGCATTGGCCTCGCGGCCTGCCTCGTCGCGCTGGTCGCGGCCAGCCCCGCCGCCCTGGCGGCCCCTGCCGCCCAGAACGCATCCTCGTCGCGCATCCACTCTATGAGCGTCTTCAAGGGCAAGCGCCAGAAACCCGCCGCCAGGGCAGCCGCAACGCTGCTGGTCTATCAGGGCGGCGCGGTCGAGACGGCCCCCAAGGTGTACATCAGCTGGTGGGGCAGCCAGTGGAATACCGGCTTTACGACTGGCGGCTATTCCAGCAAGACGGCCCAGACCTACATCACTGACTTCTACTCGAATGTCGGCGGGAGCGCATGGGACAATATTGATACCCAATATTGCCAGGGCATCGCGGCTGGTTCGACAAGCTGCGGCTCCGGCGGCACGCACATCACCAACCCGACCGGGCAACTCGCCGGAACGTGGGTAGACACGACCTCCGTCCCGTCGCGCCCGTCACAGTCGGCGATCCAGAGCGCGGCGACCCGTCTGATGAACCACTTCGGCGGCTACAACGCGAACGCGACGTACTTCGTCTTCACGCCGCACGGCCACTCGATGAGCGGCTTCGGCACGAGCTGGTGCGCGTGGCACGATGAGCCGACCAGCGGCACGCAAATGGCCTACGCCTATATCCCCTACATCCCTGACGCGGGCGCGAGCTGCGGCATGAACTTCGTCAACGCGACGAACAACAGCTATGGCAATGGCTACTTCGACGGCTTCTCGATCGTCGGCGGCCACGAGTATGCCGAGGCGATGACCGACCCGCATCCGGAGCGCACGACCAGCAGCTTCGGCTGGATCACCAGCACCGGTTCGGGCGGCGCGGAGAACGGCGACCTCTGCGCGTGGGCGAGCAACTCGAGCAATATCACGCTTGGCTCGCACTTCTACGCGACCCAGCCGATCTGGAGCAACGCCAACGCTGGCTGCGTGAACAGCTACTAGCGCGCGTTCCTTCGCCTTCACTGGCGGACACGAGCCGCGATCCCTGGCGCACTGGCTGGGGAGCGCGGCTCGCGGCGTCTGCCCTCACCCCCTGGCCCCCTCTCCCAGAGGGCGAGGGGGAAACGAAACCTGCTCTCTCTCCCAGAGGGCGAGGGGGGAAACGAAGCCTGCTCCCCTCGCCCTTTGGGAGAGGGGCTGGGGGTGAGGGTTCACCCTATGCGGCCCGGCGCCGGATGAGCGTCCAGACGATGAGGCCGCCGCCGATGAGGACGACCAGCAGCGCGGCCAGCCCGACATAGAGCCAGCCGCCGGGGCCGCCCGACTGACCACCGCTCCCCGCCGCCACGACCACGGCGGGCGTGGCGGTCGCCGCGACGAATGGCGTGATGGTAGGGGCAGGCGTCGCCGTAGCGGTCGCTGTGGGCTTCGGTGTGGGCGTGGGGCGCGGCGTGGGGCGCGGCGTCGGCGTTGGCATGACGCCGATCCACAGGTACGGCCCTGACTCGCTGGAGGAATCCAGGATCACGGTCCCCATCGCGCGGACGAGGTATTTACCATGCGCGAGGCCAGCGGGGATGGTGAGCTGGACCGAAAAGACGCCACTGCTGGAGGAGATGGCGTTGCCATAGCGGGCGATGTACGAACAGCCGCCGCACGGCGCGATGGTCACGTTGATGCCATTCTGCGCGGGAAGCCAGCCGTGGCCCGTCACCGTTACTACGCCGCCCGACGCAAGGTAGGTGGGCGAGACGCTGACCGTCGGGCGGTAGGGCGAGGAGACTGGCCAGGCGAGATTGTCAGTGTTGCCCGTCGGCGTGGCGGGCTTGCCATTGACATAGGCGCAGACGCTCCAGTCGCCGACGCTCGTGCCAGTGGGCCAGTAGATCGTGACGGTGGAGAAAGCTCCCGTGGAGGATACGGTCGTCGAACCGGGGACGCTGATATGCGGCTGTGAGCAGAACGACGGGCTGGGCGATGGCGATGTTCCCTCGATGTCATCGCCCTTGATGACGCCGAACGTGATGGTCTTGCCCGCCGCGCTGGTGAAGCCGCCACCCAGGAATTCGACCGCCGTGCCAGCCGGGCCGCCGATGATCGGCGTGCCGTTGGACAGGTAGCCTGTTACCAGGAATTCGATGCAGGGTGTGGATCCCTGAGCGCAGGCTCCGGTGGCGCGGGCAGGTTGCGCGCTGAGCGTGACCTCGCCCAGCAAGAGGAGCGCCGCCGCGAGCGCCAGCGCGGCCAGGCGCGGCCAGCCGTGCGCCGCAAGGGGTCCTTGGCGCCGCCTGATCGTCTCTGAATTCATGTCACATCCCGACTAACTCTAGCGTGTGAGCGCCTCCTCGACGGTGACTGTGAGGCGGCTCCAGTATAGCAGCCACACAGCATGGCGACAACCAGGCGTGATGGCGTTGGAGCGAGGCTCGTCGGCGCTCATGGCTGGCCCATCGCATGCTGTATCATGGCGAGAGCGGGAGCCGGGCGGAAGGGCGCGATGCGAGCGAATGAGAGGCGGGCGACGTGATCGAGCGCGCTGGCTGGCGGCGACTGCTGGCGATGGCGGGGCCACGACTTGCGCGGGCCATTCCGGCGATGGAGGTGGCGCGGACATATGACCGCGCCTGGCTGCGCGATGACCTGGTCGCGGGCGTGACGGTCGCGGCGGTCATCGTGCCGGTCGCGATGGCCTATGGGCAGCTCGCGGGCCTGCCGCCGGTGACGGGCATCTACGCCAGCATGCTCCCGCTGCTCGCCTTCGCCCTCTTCACCTCGACCCGCCAGATGGTCGTCGGGCCAGACGCCAGCAGCGCGGCGCTGGTGGCCGCCGCCGTTTTGCCGCTGGCGGGCGGCTCACCGGCGCGCTACGCCGGGCTTGCCGCCCTGCTGGCGCTGCTGGTCGGCGCGCTCTGCTTCGTCGGGGGCCTGGCGCGGCTAGGGTTCATCGCCAGCTTCCTCTCACGCCCGATCCTGATCGGCTACATCATCGGGCTGGGGCTGACCATCGCCGCCGGCCAGCTCCCCGGCGCGCTGGGCATCGCGGGCGCGGGCGCGGGCTTCTTTCCGCAGCTCTGGTGGACGCTCACCCACCTCGGCCAGACACACGCCATCACGCTGGCGATCAGCGTCGGCGTCGCGACGATCACCCTGGCGCTGCGCCGGTTCACGCCGCGCCTGCCGGGTAGCCTGCTGGCGGTGGTCGTGGCGACCGTCGCCGTCATCGCGTTCGGCCTGGACGCGCACGGCGTCGCGGTCGTCGGCGCCATCCGGCCGGGGCTGCCCGCGCCCGCCATCCCCCACATCGCGCCGGGCGACATCGGGCCGCTGCTGGGAGACGCGCTGAGCATCGCGCTGCTTACGTTCTCCGACGCCGTCCTGAACGCGAACGCCTTCGCCGATCGCCAGAGCGCCCGCATCCGGCCGAGTCAGGAGTTGATCGGCCTGGGAGTCGCCAATATGGTTGCGGGGTTCGGCCAGGGCTTCCCGGTGGGGGCGAGCGGCACGCGCACCGCCGTGACACGGGCGGCGGGCGGCAAGACCCAGCTCGCCAGCGCCACCGCCGTCGTGACGCTGGGCCTGATCCTGCTCTTTCTGACCGGGCCGATGAGCCGCTTCCCGCGTGCGGCGCTGGCGGCGCTGCTGATCATCGCGGCCTTCCAGCTCATGGATGTGGCGGAGCTGCGACGCCTGGCGCGCACGGACTGGCGCGAGCTGCTGATCGCGTTGGTGGCGCTCGGCGGCGTGCTGGCGCTGGGGCTATTGCAGGGGATCGTATTGGCCATCGGGCTCTCGCTCGTGCTGCTGCTGGCGCGCGTCACCCGCCCACACGACGCGGTACTGGTGGAGGCCGAGGGGATCGAGGGCTACCACGACCGCGAGGAGTTTCCCAATGGTGTGACCCTGCCGGGGCTGGTGATCTATCGCTTCGACGCGCCGCTCTTCTTCGCCAACGCCAACTATTTCCGGCGGCGGGCGCTGGCGCTGGTGGCGGAGGCGCCGCAGCCGGTGGAGTGGCTGGTGGTGGACGCCGAGGCCATCACCGACATCGACACCACCGCCGGGGAGATGCTGGACCGCCTGCGCCGCGACCTGGCCGAGGATGGCGTGACGCTGGTGATCGCGCGGGCGAAACTCCCACTACGCCAGCGCCTCGCCCGTCTCGGCCTCTACGACGCGATCGGCGCCGAGCGGTTCTATCCGGCGGTGCGCGCGGCGGTCGCGGCGTGGGAGGCGCGCACGGCGTCCGGCCCGGACGAGCGGGAGTCCCATTGAGCGGGGCAGGTGAACCCGCGGCTAGAGCCTGTGATGAACTGAACGTCGAGGAGGGGGCGAATGCGGTATGAGTACACGCCAGCCCTTCCCGTCCGATGTGAACGACGACGAACGGGCCTTCGTGGCGCCATATTTGAGCCTGTTGCAGAAGACACCTTGCAACGTACATACGACCTGCGCGAGGTCTACAACCGCCGGTGCTGGCTGGCGCCTGATAGGCAGCGGGGCGTCCTGGCGCATGCTGCCGCGCGACGTCTCGCGCTGGCAGCAGTCTACCAACAGACCCAGCGCTGGCTACAATTGACATGAGATTCGCCAGCGCGACGCCCGGTAGCTCTCATGAGGAGCGTCTGGCTGTGGGCGGGGTGGACGTGAGACCACCCCATGAGGCCAGCGGGAGAAAGGAAACTTCAGGTGGCAATCATTCCGGTGAGTACCGCAGGGGAAGTTCGTCGCTCCTTCGCCGTCATGACCTACGTCCTGATCCTCGCCAACGTCGCTGTCTTCGCGTCGGAAGTGGCGCTTGGGCCGCATTTCGCCGACTGCTTCACCAGCGCTTACGTTTTGGTTCCCAATGATATTCTGCGTAACACGTTCCACCCGCCACTCGTCGCGGGCTGCGGAATCCACGAGCCCACGCCGGTGTATCTCACCCTACTAACCGCCATGTTCCTCCACGCCAATGTGCTGCATCTGGGTGGGAACATGGTGTATCTCTGGGTCTTTGGCGGCGCACTCGAAACCCGGCTGGGTCACCTGCGCTATCTGCTCATCTATCTCGTTTGCGGCCTGGCTGGGGCGGCAGCCCAGATCGCCTTTAGCGTCTACGCCCAGGAGACGGCAGTACCCATGCTCGGCGCCAGTGGGGCGATCGCGGGAGTGCTCGGCGCCTATCTGGTCTTCTTCCCCGGTTCGAAGGTGCGCACCGTGATCTTCTTTGGCGCTGTCATTCTGACGCGGCTTGCGGCATTCCTCGTGATCGGCTTCTTCATCGTGCTCCAGATGATAGAAGCGGCGCTCGCCATCGAGGCTGTTCAGCAGGCTCACGAGCAGGGTGGTGGTGTCGCCTTCTTTGCGCACATTGGGGGCTTCGTCCTGGGCATGTTCTTGGGACTGCGGGTCAAGCTGTTTGCCCCAGCGCAGTCCGCTTCGCCCGTCTCCGCAAATCGTCCGCGGGCACGCGCGTCACGCTGACCACGTACCCCTTAGCGCAGCCAGCTTGAGTCGTTTTCCGGACGCGCCGCTGGTGTTTCGAGGCAGTGCGCGCAGTAACCCACGTAATACGTCAGATCGTACGCGCCGACGCCTCTCAGCTTGATGGTGGGAACATGAGCGATGCGCTCGCTGCGCTCACTGGGCGTATCACTGGTCGTGATCACCAGATGCGCCTCGCAAAACCACTGCCCACATGCGCGGCACTTGACCATCGTGTGAGGGACTCCACTGCGATGACACCCTGGTTCGCTGCACTCCGGAGCGATGAACTGTGGCGTCGCGTGTTTCATATCGCTTCTCTCTCTCTCCTGTAGGCGTTCGCATCTCACTGCGGGCCTGTGATCGAGCGGCTTCGCATACCAGGACCACCAGTGACGACCAGCCAACAACGGAGTCCGCCCGGTAATGGACACATGCGCCGAGCAAGCGACATGCCAGACACGCCGCCAGCGCCGACC
>DASVWQ010000177.1:0-5492 GCA_036393135.1 Ktedonobacterales bacterium | reverse complement strand
CTACTGGGAAATGGACGGGATGGACCGCGAGGCGGCCTATTTCGCGGCGAAGTATGGCGACCTGCCCTATGTCGTCGTGACGCCCGAAGACTTCAAGCCGGTCGTCTTGCGCCATCTGGGGCTGGCGCACGCGACGAACGGCGACCCTATCGTCAGCATCGAGCCATGCGGCGAGGCGATGACCTACGATGTCGAAATGGCGCCGGATGGCCCGCTCAACTTCATCGCCAACCGCATCGTCTCGCACAACAGTCACGCCTGCGCCTACGCCTGGGTGGCCTACCAGACCGCCTACCTCAAGGCCAACTACACAGCGGAATTCATGGCCGCGACGCTGACCACCGAGGCGGGCGATGCGCGCAAGGTGGTCGCCGCCGTCGAAGAGTGCCGCCGCATGGGCGTGGAGGTCCTGCCGCCGGATGTCAGCCGCAGCGAATCGGGCTTCACGGTCGAAACGCTGGCCCCCGGTGAGGATGGCCAGCCGCGCTGGGGCGTGCGCTTCGGCCTCGTCGCCATCAAGAACGTCGGCAGCCGACCGATCGAGGAGCTGCTGGAGGCGCGGCGCGCGGACGGACCATTCCGCTCGCTGGCCGACCTCTTCGCACGCTGCGACACGAAGAACCTGACCCGCGGCGCCGTCGAAAATCTCATCAAGGCTGGCGCGCTGGACTCGCTGGGGCGGCGCAGCCAGCTCCTCGCCGCGCTCGACCGCGCGCTGCTCCTCGGCCAGCAGCGGCGCAAGATGCGCGAGATCGGCCAGAACAGTCTCTTTGGCGCGACGCAGGATGACGGCCACGACGACTTCACCCTGCCCGACACGCCCGACCATCCCCAGCAGCAACTGCTGGCCTGGGAGAAAGAGTTGCTCGGCCTCTACCTCTCGGCGCACCCGCTGGCGCACGTCGCCACCTATCTCAAAAAGCGTGTCTCCGCCTATGCGATGGGCCTGAGCGAGGAGTGGGCCGGGCAGAAGGTCACGCTGGGCGGGCGTGTGACTGAGGTGCGGCGCATCACCACCAAGCGCGGCGACCAGATGCTCGCCGTTCAGCTCGAAGACCTGACCGGCGGGCTGGAGGTCGTCGTCTTCCCCAAGACCTACGCCGCCACCTCCGACCGCTGGCGCGAGGATGCCGTGCTGCTCGTGACGGGTCAGGTGAAGATGGGGCGCGACGATGAGCCGCAACTGGTAGCCGATGAGGTTGAGGAATTCGCCTTGACCGAGGAGGAGGCCAACCACCGCGAATACCTCATCCGTATCCACCTCCAGCGCACCATGAACACCGCCATCGACCTGACCGTCGCCCAGGACGTGCTGACCATCCTGCATGACTTCCCCGGCGACGACCGCTTCGAGATCTACGTGCGCAATGGCCACTGGGAGGCGCGCATGCCCGCGCCCACCGGAACCGACGGCGTGCGCTTCTGCCCGGAGCTGATCGCGCGGCTGGAACAGGCAATCGGGCGACCGCAGTCGGTCGAGGCGATTCCCGTCGCCCACGACCAGCGCGCCCCGGTCTCCGTCTCATGAGCCAGGGCGCGCCCGCCGCCAGCGTCTCGCGCCAGACCTTGCGGCGCTTCATCCTGGGACGGCAGGGACTCTGGCCGGGGCGGCGCTGGGCGGGCGAAGCGGGCGTAGCCGAGGCCATCCACGCCTGCGAGGCCGTCCAGATGGACCCGCTGAATGTCGTCGCACGCAGTCACGACCTCACGCTGATGTCTCGCGTCGCCGACTATGCGCCCGCCATGCTCGACCGCGCGCTCTACGACCGCCACGAGTTCTTCGACTATGGTGGCTCGCTCTTTGTCTATCCCATGCGCGAGTTGCCCTATTGGCGGCTGGTCATGAATCGCCGCCTGGGTGGGCCGCGCTGGGGGCCTTTCGCCGCCGAGCATCCCGCCCTGCTCGACCAGATGCGCGCCGAGCTGCGCGAGCGCGGGCCGCTGGGCAATCGCGACTTCGCGGGCAGCGCGCGGGTCACGGGCAATTATCGCGGGCGCAAGGACACCGCCATCGCGCTCTACTATCTCTGGCTGACGGGCGAGGTGATGACCCACCATCGTCAGGGCTTCGAGCGCGTCTACGACTTGCGCGAGCGGGTCGCGCCACCACAGCATGATACCGTCGCGTCGGGGGCCGAGGCGGAGGACTACTTCGCGCGCAAGGCGCTCGCCTTCCTTGGCCTGGTCCGCGAGAAGCGCTGGAGCGCGCTGGTCGGCGAGGCCATCTGGCGGCGGCTGGCGCCCGACGAGGCGACCCGCTGGCTGGCTGACCTCATCGCGGCGGGTGTCATCGCGCGGGTCAGCGTGGAAGGCTCGCGCGAGGGCTGGCTGGCGTTGGCCAGCGACCTGCCGCTACTCCACACACTGGAGGCGGGCGAGGTCCCCGCGCCGTGGCGTCCGCTGGGCGCGACGACCGCTGAGGAGGTCACGCCGCTGGCGCCGCTGGAGATCGTCAGCGCGCGTGGTCGGGCGGCGACGCTTTTCGACTTCGAGTACATCTGGGAGGTCTACAAGCCCGCCGAGGCGCGGCGCTGGGGCTACTATACCCTGCCGATCCTCTATGGCGATACACTGGTGGCGCGCTTCGACCCGCGCCTCGACCGCGCCACGGAGACGCTGCGCCTCAACGGCTTCTGGCGCGAGCCAGACGCCATCGCCGATGAAGCCGCCTTCGCCGACGCGCTGGCCGCCGGACTGACGCGCTTCGCCCGCACGCTCTCCGCCCGCCGTGTAGACCTCGCCGCGCTCGCCCCAGCCGCCACATGGAGCGCGCTCGCCCGCCGCGTCAACGCCGCGCTGGAGGGCGGGAACTGAGCCGCGCGCCCGCCGCCAGCAAGCGCTGGCCGCCAACTCAACCACCGTCCCGCTCGTATTTCAGTTGCGCGAGGGTGGATCCAGCCGTTAAGACTGTACATGGGGGGCGTCGGTTGGCGTCTCATGCCAGTCATGCCGCGAAGCGAGAGGATGAGACGTTGACCAGCGAGTCGTGCCGCCACTGCGGCTCAGCTATCCCGGAGGGCGCGCTGAGTTGCCCGACGTGCGGCGCCGCAGTGAGCGCCCTGAGCGAGACGGCGCCCGCGCCAGCCGTCAGGCCCGCGCCCCAGCCCAAGACTCAGTCTGAAACCCGGCCCGCAGCCCAGCCCGCAGCCGGGCAGCCCGGGCAGTACGCGCCCTATCCCACCACGTCGGGCGTCTGGGCGCCACCGGGACAGCAAGGCTATCCAGCCGCCTATCCGCCCGCCTATCCCGCGCAGTACCCTCAGGCGTCGTACCCTCAGGCGCAACCATACGGCTACCCCTATGGCTATCCGTGGGGCTACTACGCGCCGCAATATGGCGCGCCAAAGCCCGTGCGCCCTGGTGAGACCTACGCCATCGTCATCTCGTGGATCGTGACGGTCTTGTCTGGCCTCGGCGTCGTCGGCGGGCTGCTCGTCACGCTGCTCGCGCTCTATGGTACCTTCTCTGGCTCCGGCGACGATCTCGCGTTCCTCGGCTCCATCAGCGGCTTCTCGCTGGCTCCGGTCATCGGCGGCGCGTTCGGCCTGTGGTACGGCATTCGAGGCATCCGGCGCACAGGCTCGTCGCGCTTCACCCTGCCCAACGGCTGGCTGATCTTCGGCCTGACCGCGCTCGCCATCGGCGGAGGAATCGCGCTCTGGCAATTCAACTTCAGCCAGACCCGCGCGCCCGGCGTGGCGCTCGGAATGCTGCCGCTAGCCGCGCTGACCGGCGCGCTACCTGCGCTCGCCATTCTCGCCTTCACCACCCAACGCCTGCGCAACCCATCGAGCCGCCGCCGCGTCTGGATGTCGCTCTTCTATGGCCTGACGCTCGCCCCGCTGATCGCCGTCATCCTGGAGGGCGTCCTCACGCTGATCATCGTCTATGCGCTCCACCTCAACAATCAGGACGCCCAGAGCCTGCTGGGGCAGCCACAGTCCGGCGACTACTCGCCCAGCCTGGTTATCGGCCTGCTGCTGGTACTCTCGGTCGTCGCGCCGATCATCGAGGAGGGGGCCAAGCCGCTCGGCGCCTTGCTGGCGATCCGGCGGCTGCGCACACCGGGCGAGGCGTTCCTGGTGGGGCTGGCGGCAGGCGTCGGCTTCGACATGCTGGAGACCCTCGGCTACATCGGTCAGGGGCAGGCCGACTGGATCTCCGTCGCCATCGACCGCGTGGGCGCGGGCCTGCTGCATGGCGTCGGCGCGGGAATGGGCGCGCTCGGCTGGTATTATCTCGTCAACGGCAAGGGCGTGCCACTGCGCTGGCTGCGCGGCATTGGCTGCGGTCTCTACGCGGTCCTCCAGCACGGCGTCTTCAACGCGCTCTCGCTGATTGACCAGTGGCTGCCCGCGAACGTCAGCGCCTGGCTCAACCAGCCGTTCTATATCGGCGACCTGCCCATCTCCAACTGGGACGTCATCTACCTGTTCGTCTATCTCTACCTGATTGGCTTCCTGCTCTTCATGACCGACCGCCTCTGGCGCGCGAAGGGCATGCCAGAGCCGCCGCAGCCGCCACAGCCCGCGCCGTGGCCCGCCTATGGCGCCTGGGCTGGCTATCCACCCTACGCCTGGCAGGGCTATCCGGCGTATCCGGGCTATCCAGGCTACGCGCCACCAGCGCCGGGAGCCAGTGGGCCAGTCGCGCGACAGCTCCAGGAAGGTGTCCGATGACCACTACCGAGGCGCCTCAGCCAGTCGCCACGCCACGCCAGACACGACTCACAGCCAACCGCTACACGCTGATCTTCAGCGCCACGCTGGCCGCCGTGACGGTGGTGGCGCTGCTGCTCGCCTTCTTCGCCTCCGACTTCCGCCCCAGCGGATCGGCGGCGCTGCCGACCTCCTGGAGTCGGGCCTACAATGCGGATTTGACCTCGACCAACGATGGCCAGTGGGACGAGACGCAGGGGTGCAGGCTGACCACGCTGGGCCTCGACGCCGACGCCACCGGCTCCCCCGATGCGATCTGCGCCTTCCAGCCCAGCGTGAAGGGATCAGCTACGCAAACCGGCTTCTACTTCGAGGCGAAGGTAGCGCCCGCCGCCAACGTCCCATCCTTCGCCCGCGCGATGCTGAGCGTTGGCGACCTGAGCAACCCCAATGCGATCCTGCGCTTCACCATTGGGCAGGACGGTAACTACATCCTCTGCGACGGCGACTGCTCCCTCACTGGTAGCGACATCTACCTGCACGGCGGCCTGGCCGCCTGGCACGGCGACGCGCAGGTGCCGAACACCATCGCCGTGAAGGCGACGCCCGCGCACGACGCGCTGACGTTCTACGTCAACGGGCAGGAAGTCGTCACCGTCCATCTAGCGCTCGGCCCGCAGCCCGCCATCGCCCTCGGCGCGCCCTCCGGCAGCGAGGCGATTTTCACCAGCGCCACGCTCTACACTGGCCAGTAGTTCACGCGGAACAGCGAGAGGAGGGCCAGAGAATGGTGGCATTCGAGCCGCGCGACCCTGAGTACGAGCGGCGCGTGCG
>DASVWQ010000176.1:0-3102 GCA_036393135.1 Ktedonobacterales bacterium | reverse complement strand
AGCGCCTGAGAACCCGGTAGAAGGACTCATTCATTCGGCGATGAGCGCGCTGGAAGAGATGGGCCAGGCGGTTTCGGCGGCCATGAGCAGGCTCAGTTCCGCGCTCTCCACCCATGCCGCCACCACCACTGCCGCCCCCGCGCTGGAAGCGACCGCGCCGCTGGCCGCGCCCGGTTCGCTCTCCGCCGACTATGTGTCCTCGGCGAGCGACGAGGCCGCGCCTGCCGAGGAAACCGCCGAGCAAGCCCCCGCTGAGGAGGCGGCGCCTACCGCGAGCGAGGGCGTCGATACGCTAATCTCGGCGGAGCCGCTGGCCGCGACTGAAGCGTCCGCGGAGGCCGCCGCGATGGAAACTGAAGCCGCTCCCGCCGCGACCGAGGGAGCGGACACGTTGATCTCAGCGGCTCCACTCGCGCCCGACGACGCGCTCAACGCCACCACCGAGGCCGCCGCGCCCGCTGAGGATGGTGCGGCGTATGCGGCAGAAACCGCGCCGGTCGAGGCCATGGCGGCATCGATGGAAGCGGCCCCTGCTGAGGATGCTTCGGCTGCGGCGCAAGCTGCGCCCGCCGAGGAGGCTCCTGCCGAAGAAGTCGCCGCTGCTGAGGCCGCGCCCGCCGAGGAGGCCATAGCCACGATGGCGGAAGCGGCGCCTGTCGATGCGAGCGCCATGATGGCGGAAGCTCCCGCGGCTGATGCGACGGCCGAGGAGGCCGCGCCCGCCGCTGAGGATACGATGGCTGAGGCGGCGCCGACAGACGAAGGTGCGTCGGCCGCCACTGCGTCGACCAGCCTCACAGACGAAGGTGAGTCGGCCGCCACTGCGTCGGCCAGCCTCGAAGAGAGCGTGACCAGCGAGGATGTCGCCTCATCCGACGATGGGGCGGCGATGGATATGGCGGACACGGTGCCCGCCGATGGTGGCGCCATGCTGGCCGATGCGCCCGCCGAAGGCGAAGAGGCCGCCATCGTCGAGAATGACGGCGCAGAAGACCTGCTGGATGAATCGGATGAGCCCGATGCTTCGACGTCCGGGCTGGTCTAGGCGCGGGGTGTGAGCGGTGATCTGGCCCGCGTCCGGGTCCGCTGGGGGCATCGGGGCTGAGCGCGGGCATGGCCCAGACTGTGAGCGACGGGGCGACCTCACGTGGTGGGGCGCCCCGTCGGCGTGTCTGGTGGAAGCTCAGGCGATCAGGCCTGCCCGGCGCGCGAGGGCCAGCCGCTTCTCCTCGACCTTCAGCGTGGCCGCATCGACCATCTCATCATCGATCACCAGCGCGCCGACACCTTCCGCGACATCGGCGTTGGCGTAGGCGTCCATGATATGCTGGGCGTGGGCAATCTCCTCGGCGGTCGGTGTGAAGGCCTCATTGATGATGGCGACCTGCGGCGGGTAGACCGCCCACTTCCCATCAAAGCCCATCCGCGCGGCCATCTCGGCGTCGCGACGGCAAGCCTCGGTGTCGCGGATCGCCAGTGTCACGCCATCCACCGCTGTGATGCCAGCGGCGCGGGCCGCCGTCAGCGTCTTGGCCTTGGCGTAGTTGTAATAGAAGAACTGCTCGGCGCCCGTCTCCTTCGCGCCAATGTCGCCCGCGTAGTCCACCAGTCCGAAGGCCAGCCCACCCAGGCGCGGAGCAGCCTTCGCGATAGCCTCGGCGCGCAGGACCGCCTCCGCCGTCTCGATCAGCGCCTCCAGCTTGATGCCGCCGATGGGAAAACCCATGTTCAACTCGATCTGAGTGAGCAGCCGATCGGCGAAGATGACATCCTCTGGCCCGTTGACCTTGGGCAGCACGATGTAGTCCAGCGAGCGCCCCGCCGCCTCGACCACCTCCACGATGTCGCGATAGAAGAAACGGGTGGTGGGGCCGTTCGGACGAAAGGCGCGAATCTTCTGGCCGAAGTCAAGCGTCGTGAGCGCCTCGATGACCGTCTTGCGGGCGCCTTCCTTCTGCGAGACTGCGCAGGCGTCTTCCAGGTCGAACATCACCTGGTCAGCCGCTGACTGCGCCGCCTTGGCCATCATCTTCAGTGAGTGGCCGGGACAGGTCAGCTCCGAGCGGCGAATGGGTGTATTGTGGGACAGGCCGGTGGACATGGGCAGCGGCTCCTTGAATGCGACGACGCGCCCCAGCCGGGCGCTTCGCCACCAGTATACCGCCCGCTGACGCCGCGCGAACTACTCAGTTGTCCAGCATCAGTCGGTCGAGGCCGCGCACCAGCCCTGCCACGTCCATCACCCGGCGTGCGGCGAGCAGCGTGCCAGCGACATAGGGGCCAGCGTCCACCCCCGCGTCGTGGCGGATGGTCAGGCGCTCGCTGGGCTGGCCAAAGATCGCCTCGAAGGCGATCACATAGCTGGGCAGGCGGACGCTATGGACGCGCATGCCCGCGATGTCGGCCCCGCGCGCCGCCACTTCACCGTGCGTCCGCTCGATGGGGACCTCGATGTGTGGCTGCCTGACCTGGCCTAGCTCCTCGGCCAACTCGCGCACGGTTCCGCTGGGCGCGTCGGCCTTGTCGGCCTGGGCATAGTCGATCAGCTCCCAGCTTGGGAGATAGCGGGCGGCGATAAGGCTGAACCGCTTGGCCAGCGCCGCTGTGATCGAGAAGTTGCCCGCCGCGATGACGGCCAGCCCGCGCTCGCTGGCGATCCGCCCGATCTCCTCGTAATCGATGGCGGTGAGGCCCGACGATCCCGCGACCACGCGCACGCCCATCTCCAGCGCGGCCAGCGCGTTCGCCTTGACGGCCTCATAGCTGGTGTAGTCGATCAGCACATCCGTTGGCGTCCGCAGCGCCTCCGCGACGGTAGGCGCGATGGTCACGCCAGCGGGCGCCAGCCCCAGCGCCACGCCGATATCTTCGCCCGCCCGCTTCCGCGCGACCGCCCCCGTCAGCGTGAACTCGTCGGGCGCCAGCAGAATTGCGCGGGTGACGGCGGAGCCTGCCCAGCCGGTGGCCCCCGCGACACAGACGCGAATCGTCATCGCTCGCCTCCCTTTCGCCCGTCGCGCCAGCTCGCGAGCAGGTCTACCGCTGTCTCGGCCAACTCGGCTAGCGGCGCCAGCGGAACCCACTCCTCGACAGTATGCTCGT
>DASVWQ010000175.1:0-2931 GCA_036393135.1 Ktedonobacterales bacterium | reverse complement strand
GGCTGAGCCTGCTCTGCCTGCTGGTCGGCTGGGGCGTGGCCCGCGCGCTGACCGCCCGCCGTGGTCCGCGCGCCGCCAGCCTCATCGGCGCCTGCGCGGGAGCCGGGCTGGCGCTCGCAGCCGACGCCGCCGCGCTGATCGCCCACACCCTCGCGCTGAATCCCGTCAGCCACGCCCTCTACATGCAGGGGCGTATCGGCGCGACTTCCCTCAACGCCCTACTGATCGGCATGGCGGCGCAGGCGGGGATGGTCGCGCTGTGTGGCTTGACGCTTGCCCTGGCGTGGTGGTCGGGGCGCTCCGGTCGCGGGGCGGCGCCTGCGCTCGGCTGATCCCTGCCACGCTCTGCGCGTGGACGCCTCGCCATCCAGCGTAGGCTGACGTCGTGGCATTACGCCATCTAGCTCACTCCCGCCCCAGAGGATCAGGCGGAATGTACTCCGCAAGCGGTAAGGCCTTGTGATCGAACCATCGTCGTGGCAAGTATTCTGTAGCGCCCTCTGCCTGAGTCAGCCACGTTTCCAGCCAATCCTCTAACGACTCTTCCTGCAGGAGGAGATGCATGTACACATCGGGGTCATCCCCAGGCTCTTTCTCCACGACATTCCAGCAGCCTGTGAAATAGAGGCGCCCACTGCTGGCGTCAATATATGTGTCTTCCGCGCATCCCCAGTAGGTGACTTGCAGGAAATGCGCAGGCCAGGTCTGTGGCGGCAGCACGAGGCTTCTGGCAAGCCCATGCGCAGCTTCGTACTCCATCAGATTGAAATAGCGCATGACAGGGTCGGAATCTGTGTAGCCGTCTATCGTCGTGTCGCGGTCGTACTCGAAGTAATAGCCGCCGCGCGCTCCGGTGATCCCCAGACCCGGCCCGAATCCCCCATTGGCCACCAGGGTATAGAGCGTCCGCAGCATCGGTGGCAGGGGAAATCCAAGGGTCTGTTCCGTCGCCGCCAGTTGCGCCTCGGTCGCGGGCGGGAAGGCGAAGCCCGTCAGGCGGCGATCATCTGGCAGTATGCCGACATAGTGTCTTCCCGTGACGATGTCATACGTATGGCGACGCTGAACTGAGTCCAGCGCCGGGTTCTCGCCCTCTGGCCCATACCACCCCACGGTGCGGCAGTGTCGGAGGATGCGCATGCAGAGGTTCATCTGACGTTCGGTATACATGCAGCAGCCCGCTTTCTTCAGCGCCTGGCGATGGCGCTTAAGCCTCATATTGCCGCATTGTGGCGTGCGCAGGCGGGCGCTGTCAATGATGGGCCGCCGCTGCGCCATTCTACCCTCGCCCGCGCACCGTCTGGCTGTGCTACACTGCCCGCCAGAAGGAGGAGCAGCTCATGCGCGAGAGCCAGGATGAGTGGACCGGCGGCGCGCCGACACTTCAGGAGGAGAGCCGCGCCGCCCGCGGACGCCTCGGCGAACTCTTCATCAGCGTGGTCATCGTCACGGTGCTCTTTGGCGCCGGACTCAACATCCTCACCTCCGCGCTCATCGCGCGGCTCAATGGCGGCAGCGACCTGTTCGTCGCGGGCGGCTGCTTCCTGCTGGGCGCGCTGCTGCTGGCGATCTTCGTCCCGCGCATCTCCACGACCGTCAGCGAATTTCACGAGGAGTTGGAGATTGCGTTGCCGCTGCTCATCACCAGCAACGATGTCGAGGTGGGCATCGTCAACGGCTATGAGACGGTCACTGAGCTGACCCATGCCGCGCTGGCCCGCCGTCCCGCCGCCGAGCGCGCCGCGCTGGCCACTGCGCTGGGCGCCAGCGTCGACGATAAGCCCTCGCGCGCGATTGTCGCCCGTTTTGCCGTCGAGATGGCCCAGCTCATCTTCGCTACCCAGCTCCTGCGCGAGTCACGGCTGCTGCTCGGCCAGACGGCGCCATTCCGCCGCGCTCGCGCCATCGCCCGCGCGCAGGACGGCGTGGACCAGGCGGATCTACTCGCGCTGATGCAGCCGGAGGGCGCCGTCGCGCCGCTCAATCCCTACCTCACGCCGACCACGCCGGGCGTGCCGCATAAGGGGCCGCTGCCGCGCGGGATGCGGCTGCGCCTGGAGCCGCTGGAGTCGCCGAAGGGCAAGCGCCGCCAGCGCAACGTGTTCGCCGAGGCTCCACTGCTGGCGGTAACGGGCGGCGCCGATAGCTGGCTGGGGATCACCGCCTACTGGGACTACAGCGACTACGCGCTGCCCCGCGCCGACCAACCGCGCAACGGCTTCATGACGCGCTGCTTCCTGCGCAACCTGAGCGATGCGCCGATTCGCGCCGCCGCGCTGGCCGAGGAGCAGGCCGCCATCCAGGCGACCGCGCCGGGCCACAGCCAGGCTGACCTGCGCGCCCACGCCGAGGCCTGCGCCAAGCTCTTCGACCGCGCCACCCGCCCGCGCATCTTGCGGGTCTTCGTGCGGATGGACGGCGCCTTTCGCGTGCGGCTGCTGGCGAACGAGCGGCGCCAGCGGGGCCGCTACATCTGGGGCGCGGCCCTCTCGCGCCGCCTCACCAGCATCGACATCGCGGCGTTCATCAGCGCACTCCGTGACGAGGGCCAGCGCGTCCCCAGCCGCGACCGCTAGCGCAAAGTCGGCTCAGTCTCCATAGACGATGATGAGCAGGGCGATCAGGGCCATCGCAAGCGTCAGCAGCGTCAATCCCACCACCAGTGTCACCGCGCCCGCCGCGGCGCCCGTGAGCCAGTTCGCCAGCGCGCTCACGCTGACGCCCAGCAGGCCGATGACGAGCAGGGCGAGACTCAGCGCGCCCAGACGAATGACGCTCAGCATGAACATGCGCTCGCGTGATGTGGCGCTGCGCGGGAAGCGATTGAGCCGGACGAGCAGCCCTTGCTCATAGGTGATCCACCATCTCAACATGCGGTCGCCTCCTGGTGATCCGAATATGTCACGCTAGCGCAGGGCCACATCGCGGTCG
>DASVWQ010000174.1:0-7560 GCA_036393135.1 Ktedonobacterales bacterium | reverse complement strand
GCGCTGCCGCGCTGCACGCGGCGGTTGTGGCCGCGCCCGACGATCTTGCCATCGATGACCAGCGCAGAGCCGATGGGAATGCCGCCCTCAGCCTGCCCCTGCACCGCCTCTTCATAGGCCGCGCGCATGAACTCGTCCATTGACATTGGGATTCTTGCCGCCTTTCATTCGCTCACGCGCCTCTCACCACTGAATGGCGCCTGGCTGATTCTATCGCATGAACGTCGCACGCAAAGAGGCCACCCCACTCGCGTGCGATGGCCTCTCCGCGTAGCGCTCGGTTAGCGTCCCGTGCGGCTCATCTCCACCTTGCGGAGGATGTAGTACAGGATACCGGTGACGATGACCGCCAGCGGGAAGCCGATGTCGGCGCCATATGGGGCGCCGCCCAGCATCTTCGAGAGCGGCCCCTGGAAGCCAATAGTCGCCGCCTGGTTGATACCCAGCACGGCGACCACCAGGCCGAGAATCATCGCGGCGACCGCCGCCCAGCCGACCGGCAGTTTCGACCCATTCTCGTAGTCCTGGACGGGATAGCTTCCCCGGCGGAAGCGGTTCTCCAGGTAGAGGATGATCGAGTAGCCGCCCAGCCAGTAGGCGATCAGCAGCAGGAAGCCCTCCAGGTTCAGGTTGAAATTGGACTGGAGCGCCAGCGCCAGGATGATGTAGACGACCGCGCCCACGATGGTCAGAATCCAGCGGGGGACGCGCACGCCGAGCACCTGGAGCGAGAGCGCGAAGCTGTAGTCGTTCGGCACATTGTTGGCGATGGTGCTGAAGGCCAGCAGCAGCACCACAATGCTGGCGATGACGCCGCCGCCCAGGCTGCCAGCGATCAGCGTACCAGTGGCGTTCGGCAGCTCCTTCACGGTCGTCGCGAGCAGCGCGCCCAGCACTTCCAGGACCACGCACGGCACGGTCACGCCGAGCAGCGCGTAAGTGAAGACCTTACTGGCGGATGTGCTGGCGGGCTGGCGGCGGGTGTAGTCAGCCGCGTAGGAGGTCCAGCCGACCGCGAAGCCGAAGATCGCGCCGCCGAAGGTCATGACGCTGGCAAAGAGCGCCATGCCCGATACCGTCGCTGGAATCGCGACGTTGAAGTGCGGCGCCGCCACGAAGAAGACGTAGGCGAACAGGATGAACATCGGGATCCACGCGATACGCTCGTAGCGGTGGACGATGAAATAGCCGAACACGCTCACCAGCGTCGTCAGCGCGGCCAGGATCAGCAGCGCGCCCCACGCTGGGATTTTGCCATCGCTCCAGGCGACGAGCAGGCTGGCGCCGATGATGGCGTTGACGGCGCTCCAGCCGATGCAGGCGATGGCGTTGAAGATGGCGGGCAGCTTAGCGCCCTGCAAGCCAAAGGCGAAGCGCGAGATGGGCATCTGCGCCAGGCCAGTCTTGGGGCCGAGCGTGCTCAGGAACGCGACGGGCAGCGCGCCGAGCAGGTTGAAGACGACGATGACCGCGATCGTGCCCCAGAAGCCCAGGCCGAAGAAGGCGCTAAGCGTGCCGAGGGCGACCGTTGCGACGACCGAGTTCGCGGACCACCAGAGCCACATAGTATCGAGCAGTTGCGTGTGGGCGCGATTGCTTTCTTCCACACGTTCGATGCCGGTCGTCTCAAACCCGGTGCCGGTTGGCGTGGCGGTCTGGACGTCTGTGGTGGGAGTGGACATGAGACAGGCTCTCCTTTGGGTGAGTCGCTCACCGTGGGTCTAGACCCATTACCAGAGAATGACTGCGTAACGATGTCGCCGTGTTCCGCATGCGCCGACCCTTGCGCACACCTGATCCATACGCTCTCCAGCGCGCTGACCTGCCCGCCATGCCAACGCCGTCGCGCGTGGGCCGGAGGCCAGACGGGCGTGAGGCGAGACAAGACGTTCGGCAAGCGCGCACAAGGGCGATGGAGGGAGCGGGTGGGCGCTGAAGGGTAGAGGAAGCCGCTAGCGCCGGGGCGCCGACTGGCAAAGCGCGTGGAGCGAATCCGCGCGTCTCGCTGGTCGTGACGCCGCTGAGTGACGCCATGTGACAGGTCCTCCAGCATGCGGAGACCGTACCAGGCGAGCGCAAGGCCCGCGAGCGCGTCGCTAGCGTTCGAGCCAATAAAAAATCGGCCAGCGTTGCTCTCGTGGCCGAGTGAACCTGTCCATCCGGGCTTTTGTCCCCGTGGTGTAGCGCGCTATCCCGCCCGCAGAGGCGGCGCCGGGATATTCCACGCCCGCATCGCTCGGTCCAGACCGCCGACGCATGACCAGCGCGCTGGCCTGTGTCGCCGCGGAACCCTGAGATGCGCTTCATCTCGTAGTTGGGCGATTTATGGTCGCCTGGTAGATACGTCTGGGCCGTATTCCCAGACCTATACGGGATGCGTGTCTGGCCTTCAGATAGTCCAGACAATCTTACTGTACCACCCGCGTTTGGAGGGTGTCAAACGGCGCGCGATAGTCATCTGAACGCCCATGCCATGCGGATTCATGCGGCCGGGCGTCACAATGGGGCGCGGGAGCGGGCGACGCGCGGTACAATACGGTGACGCCGACGCGGCGGCAGGCGGGATCGCACGACAGGGAGGGCCTCGGACGAGTGGGACAGACGCCAGCGATAGCCGGAGCCACGCTGACCCTGCGAACGGACGGCGCCTCGCGCGGGAATCCGGGACACGCGGCGGCGGGCGTGGTGATCGAGTCGGCGGAGGGTGAGACGCTGGCCACGGGCAAGCTCTACCTCGGCGTGCTGACGAACAACCAGGCCGAGTACCGCGCGCTGATTCTGGGACTCAAGAGCATCGCCCACTACCACCCGGCCTGTGTCAACGTCTACATGGATAGTGAACTGGTCGTGAAGCAGATGCGTGGCGAGTACAAGGTGCGCGATGCGTCGCTGCTCGATCTCTGGCGCGAGGCCCGCGCGCTGGCCGAGGCGCTGCCCGCCGTCAGCTTCACCCATGTGCGGCGCGGGATGAACGCCGCAGCCGACCGCCTGGCCAACGAGGCGCTGGACGAGCGGCGCCACGCGGGACGCTAGCCCCACTGAGCGCGGACAGAGGAGAGAGGCGTGATGGATCGCATCGCCGAGGCCGAGCCCGGTCACACGCGCCCGCTGCCCCCGCGCCGCGCGCCGCTGCTGGCCCGCCGCCCCCGCCTCCGGCGCGCCCTGCGGGTGGCGCTGCTGCTGGCGCTGGCCTGCGCCGTCATCCTCGGCGCGAGCGGCGTCTATCTCTATCACCGCCTGACCGTCACCCACACGAACTACTCGGCCGCATACTTCAATCGCGGGCAGAACGCCGTCTGGCTGGAGCATACCTGGGCAGGCGACTACCACACCGCGCGGGACTACGACACGCTGGCCGCCCAGCTCAAACGCGAACAGGTCCGCTATGTCTTCGCGCATGTCGGCCCGCTCTCCAGCGACGGGACTATCGCGCCGAATCTCGCCGTCTGGGCGCCGAACCTGGCCATCGCGCTGCATCAGCGGGTGCCCGGCGTGAAGGTGCTGGCGTGGATCGGCCAACTGGAAGCCGCCAGTGGCGCGCCTGCCGACCAGGTGGTCAACCTCGCCAATTCCAGCACGCGCAACACCATCACCGCGACCGCCGCGCGCTTCATCACCCAGGACGGTTTCGACGGCGTGCATTATGATATCGAGCCGATCAGCAACAACAACGCTCACTTCCTCGACCTGCTGATCGAGACGCGCGCGGCGCTGCCCAAAGGCGCGCTGCTCTCCGTCTCGGCGCAGAAGTGGGCGCCCAACGCGCACATCGCCGACCTGCTCTATCGCTCTGGCCACGCCGGGCAGTGGTGGACCTCCTACTACCTCGCGGCTGTCGCGGCGCATGTGGACCAGATGGCCGTGATGACCTACGACACTGGCATGCCCACGGCTGGCGCCTACTCGTTCTTCGTGGCGCAGGAGACGAAGCATATCCTCGACGCGGTGAACAGCGCCCAGACGCCGCCGCAACTGCTGATCGGCGTACCGACCTACAGCGGCGACAGTGTGTGGTTTCATAGCTCCGCCGAGAACATGACCAGCGCGCTGGCTGGGATCACGGCGGGGCTGAATGGCGCCACCGACCCCAGCCCCTTTGTCGGCGTGGCCATCTACCGCCTCGCCGTTACCAGCGACGCCGACTGGCAGGTCTACGACCACGTCTGGCTGGGCGAGCGGTAGCGCGACGGCGGCTCAGGCCTCGGTGAGCAAGGCCAGCGCCCGCGCGGGAGCCTCGGCCAGCGGAATCGCCAGCTCCGCGCGCGTGCGCAGGTCGCGCAGCGTGACCTCGCCACGCGCCACCTCATCCGGCCCGGCGATGAAGGCCAGCGGGATGCCCTTCTTGCTGGCGAAGGCGAGTTGCGGCCCCAGCCCCTTCGGCTCGGTATAGACCTCCGTGCGGAGGCCCGCCGCGCGCAACGCCTGGGCCAGCGCGAAGGACGCGGCCATCGTCTCGGCGCTGAAGAGCGTCACCAGCGCCTGGGTCGTGGTGATGGCGCCGCCCGCCAGCAGCCCGGCGTCCTCCAGCGCGACGAAGATGCGCTCGATGCCGAAGGAGATGCCCACCGCCGGGATGTCGCGCCCCAGGAACATCCCCACCAGACGGTCGTAGCGCCCGCCGCCGCCCAGCGTGCCGAGGCCGGAACCGGGCAGCACCGTCTCGTAGATCGTCCCGGTATAGTAGTCGGAGCCGCGCACCATCGAGAGGCGCAACTCATAGCGCTCGGCTGGCACACCCATCGCCGCGATGTAGCCGAAGACCTCGCTCAGCTCACGAATGCTCATCTCGCCCTGCTCCGTCTTGCCCAGCAGCGGGCGCAGGTCGTCGAGCATGGCCAGCGGGGCGCCGGTGACGCTGACCGCCTCCAGCAGCGCCTCGGCGGGGCGGTCGGCCAGCCCGGCCTTGCGCAATTCTTCGCGCACGCCCTCCGCGCCGATCTTGTCGAACTTGTCGATCTGGACACGCGCCGCGACCCGCTGCTCGGCGGGAACGCCGCTGACCTCCATCAGCGCGTCGAGCAGGCCGCGGTGGCTCACCTGCGTCACGAAGTCGCGGAAGCCCAGCCGCGCGAAGACCTCGTGGTGGATGGCGACCATCTCGGCGTCCGCCGTCATCGCGCGGGTTCCCACGCAGTCCACATCGCACTGGAAGAACTCACGGTAGCGTCCGCGCTGGGGGCGGTCGCCGCGCCAGACGCTTTGTATCTGGTAGCGGCGGAACGGCATCAGGATGTCATTCTGGCGCGCCGCGATGACCCGCGCCAGCGGGACGGTCAGGTCGTAGCGTAGCGCCATCTCGGAGAGGCCACGCGCGAGGGCGCCCGCCGCCAGGTCGGCGTCCGGGCCGCGCGCCAGCAGGTCGCGGGCGGCGGATTCGAGGTCGCGCCCGTTCTTCAGGATGCGGAAGAGCAGGCGCTCGCCCTCCTCACCATATTTGCCCTCCAGCACGGCGGAATGCTCGATGGCGGGCGTCTCCAGCGGCTCGTAGCCGTAATGCTCGAACGTATCGCGCAGGAGCTGGAAGACACGGTTGCGTGGCGCCAGGTCGCGCGGCAAGAAGTCGCGCGCCCCCTTGATCGGCGCGGTGGAGATGCGGGCCATCACTGATTCCTTCTACATGCTGTCGTCAGTCGTCGCGCCGCGCGTTGTGGGCATGGCCGCCCCAGCCGCGCGCGGGCATCCGCATTGTATCCCATCGCATAGCCTCGCAGGCAGGCGGCGCATGTGAGCGGGCTGTGACACGGCTCGGCGCAGGCGAGACGGCGGTGTGAGCGAGGCCGCCTATGCTCTATGGTGTCATGTGTGGTCGCCGTGCGACAGCGGCGAACCTCCGCTCGAAGGCAGCCGAGACGTCTGGTGGAAGGAAACACCGGGCGCCTCGGTTTTTCGGCGCGCAGTGAGTGGTAGACTGGACGCATGCCAGGCGGCCCGGCGCGGGCTATGGCAGTGCGCGAAAGGGGCGCCACACAATGACGGATGAAGCGGCGGCGCTCAACCGCGACCTGGGCCAACTCTTCATGGTCGGCTTCCACGGCCTGACGCCGCCCGCCGCCATCATCGGCCTGATCCAGCGCGAGCGCATCGGCGGGATCATCCTCTTCAAGCGCAACTGCCAGAGCGCCCGGCAGGTCTCGCGCCTGATTCACGACCTGCAATCGACGGCTCGCGCGGCTGGTCATCCCGCGCCGCTGCTGATCGCCACCGACCAGGAATATGGCAAGATCACCACCCTTGGCCCGGCGCTCACCACCTTCCCCGGCCAGATGGCGCTGGGCGCGACGGGCAGCGCGAACGGCGCCGCCAGGGTCGCGGAGGCGGCGGGGCGCGAGCTAGCGGCGCTGGGCGTCTCCATGAACCTGGCCCCCGTCGCCGATGTCTACACTAATCCGGCGAATCGGGTCATCGCCGGGCGCGCGTTTGGCGAGGATCCCGCGCATGTCGCCGCGCTGACCGACGCCGCTGTGCGCGGCTACCGCGCTGCCGGAATCGCCGCCACGCTGAAGCATTTCCCCGGTCACGGCGATACCGCGACCGACTCGCACGTCGCACTGCCCACCCTTCCGCACGACCGGGAGCGACTGGAGCGCGTCGAGTTGCTCCCCTTCCGGGCGGGAATCGCGGCGGGCGCGGACGCCCTGATGCTGGCGCACCTCGCGCTGCCAGCGGTCGCGCCGGAGGAGGGACTGCCAGCCTCGCTCTCGCCGACGATCGTGCGCCTGGCCCGCGAGGAGCTGGAGTTCGCGGGCGTCATCATCACCGACTGCCTGGAGATGGGGGCCATCGCCGATGGCGTGGGCGCGGCGCGCGGCGCGGTCCTGGCATTGCGGGCGGGCGCCGACATCGTCCTCATCTCGCATACCCTCCAGACGCAGCGCGACGCTATCGCCAGCGTCCGCGCCGCGCTGGCCTCCGGCGAGCTGCCAGCGGAGACCGTTAGCCGCGCGCTGGAGCGTGTCTGGCGCCTGAAGGAGCGGCTGCCGGGCTGGGAGCGGCTATCGGCGCCTGTCACGCGGGCCAGCGCCAGCATCCCCGCGCATCGGCGGCTGGCGGCGGCGGCGTATCGGCGCGCCATCACGCTTGCGCGCGACGCGGCGGGACTGCTGCCCGTGCGATTGCCAGCGGCGGCGCGCATCCTCGTCATCGCGCAACCGCCAGTGAGCGCGCAGGCCAGCGACCGGGGCTATCAGCACGCGGCGCTGGTGGCGAGCGTCCAGCGCTACCACGCCAACAGCCAGGGCGTCGTGGTGGGGCGCGGCGCTGGGCGAGTGAGCCGCGCCGAGGCGCTGGCAATGGCCCGCGCGGCTGATCTACTGCTCATAGCGACCTTCGATGCGCGCCGCGATCCACGCCAGGCGGCGCTGCTGCGGGCGCTGGCGGCGACGGGCAAGCCGATCCTCGCGCTCGCCATCAGCGCGCCCTACGATGTGGCCGCGTTCCCCCAGATCCCCACCTGGCTCGCCGCCTACGAACACACGCCCGCCGCGCTCGACGCCGCCACCGACGCGCTCTTTGGCCGCTTCACCCCGCGTGGGCGCCTGCCGGTGACGCTGCCCACGGACC
>DASVWQ010000173.1:0-3082 GCA_036393135.1 Ktedonobacterales bacterium | reverse complement strand
GCCTGGACCGTCACAGTGACGCCAGGCGCGGGCGTGAATTGCGCCGTCGCGCCGCTCGTCACGGTCGCCGTCGCGCCAGCCAGCGCAGTTGAGCTTGCATGCGCGGTGTGCGCGGCGCCGGGCCGCAGGACGAACACGATGAACGAGGCCACCAGCGCTGTCAGCGTCACGGTCGTGATGATCGCGCCAATGATACGCCCCCGACTCACTCCACGCATGTGCTTTCCTTGTTCTTTCTCACTACGCCCCTGTGGGCTGGGACTTGGCCTGAGCTGGTTGGTATCACTTGTACTGATAGAGCTGGTAGTTCGAGAAGTACGCCGCGTCGGTCGAGCCAGCGGCGGTGGTCTCGATCAGCCCCGTCGCTCCACCTCCCCTGAAGCCGCCCTCCCAGCCATAGGAGCCGTTGGCCATGGCGCTAAAGACTGAAGGATTACTGACGGTGACCACAATGTCGAAGTCCGACGACGCTGGCATCGCCGTGATAGCGCCGCCAGGATTGCAGTTCGGGACAACGTTCATCGACTCGCAATAATAGCCCGCTGGCGAGACCATGAACGTTGTCTGGGCGCCAGAAGACGCGGTCGACGCTATCGAGAGGACGACGCCCGCGTAGGTGTATGCCGAGGTCGTGGTGAAGTGGACATGGACCTTCACCATGTACTGGGTGTAGTTGTAGCCGTTGGGGGTCGAAACGAGCGTCGTGATGATGCCGCCCGTCCCACCCTGCGCCAGCGCGAGGCCACTGCCGCCGCAGGTAACTGTCCCCGTCGCGCCTTGCCGCGACCACGATGAGCCGTCGCTCAGGCAGGATGGGCTGCTCTCCGCAAACACAGTGCTTTGATCCCAGCCATGCTCGACAACCGTCACCACCGCCGCATCACCAAAGCCGCCTGCCGTCGGGCTGGACATCCGCCAGACGGAGTTATCGACGCGGTAATAGAGGCTGTTTGGCGCGGGAAGCATATTGCCAACAAACGTGTAGGTCTGACCGGGCGCGACCAGGAAGGAGGTTGTCGAGCTATACCAGCCTGACCAGCAGTATTGATAGCACTGGAACTTGTACCCCTGGCTGGAATCCCAGGTCGTCACGCCACTATTCAGCAGTGTCACGCTCACCTGTGTCCATGAGTAACTGGTCGAGTCCAGCGCCGTCGGCGTGTAGCTGACGAGTGTCGCCTTATCTGGCCCCGCTGATGTCGTTGCGGTCGGCGATCCACCCATCGTAGTTGCGGGCGTAGGATAGCCTGGCGGTACAGGTGTGGTTCCTCCATTGCCAGCGCCGCCACTGTGTGAGGCGCCAGGAGTCTGGGATGTAGCTGGCGCTGTCTGTGACGGCGTCGCTTGAATCGTCACGGTGACGCCGGGCGTAGGAGTGAACTGGACGCCCGATGTGACGCCTGGCTCCTTCGAGCGCCGCGCCAGCGGGCTGATCTGGAGCAGCGTGACGCTAACCAGCGCGACGACGAGCGCGGCGACGATAGCCACGCGCGCGTCCCCTAGCAGCGCATGCCGCCACGGGCGGCCGCGAGCGCGCAGGTCGCGTGTCACGGGCGCCGGGCGCGGCTCATCGAAGGTGGGAATCGTGACGAAGGCGGGCGCCTCAGCCGCCAGCTCCACCGCATAGGCCAGCAGGCGCGCGTCGTCTTCCGGCTGCTGGCTGCGCCAGACCGCGCCATCCAGGCGCAGGCGCAGATACAGCTCGCGCAGGCCGGCGTCCAGCGGGAAGTCATCGAAGACGCCGCTCAGATCACCCGGATCGGGGAAGCGCGGCCCGGTTGGCTGGTCAGGCATGGTCGCGCTCCTCCTCTCGCTGGGCATGGGCGTCTCGCGCGGGCGCGCCCGCCTCCATTTCGGCGCGCAGGGCCACCAGCGCGCGGCGCAGGCGAGTGCGGAAGGTCGCGGCGGGAATCCCCAGCGCGGCGCCAGCCTCGGTCGAGTCCAGGTCGGTGTAGAAGCGCAGGACGATCACCAGGCGCTGGTCGGCGTCGAGCCGGTTCAGCGCGGCGCGGATGTCCAGCGCGCCGGTGTGGTCGCTGGCGCCGGGGTCCATGCCCAGCGGCGCGACATAGATCTCGCCCGCGCCATCGTCCAGCGGCTCGGTGCGCGCGATGCGCTTGCCCAGCCAGCCGCGTCGCCATTGCAGGCAGACGTTGACGGTGATGCGCGTCAGCCAGGCGCGGGCGGCGACCTCATCGCGCAGCGTGTCCCACGTCTGCCACGCCCGCAGGATCGCCTCCTGCGCGGCGTCCTCGGCGTCGTCGGGGCCAACCAGCGAGCTGGCGGCGCGGCGCATGGCCCCCAGATGCGGGGAGATGAGCGCCACGAACTGGCGTCTGTCAGCCAACGTCTCTCCCCCTGCCGGCTGCTCTCCGCTGCTCTCCGCCGCGCGCCAGGGCGGACACTCCGCCTGGCATCTAGAAGGATGCGTCTCGCGCTTTGGCTGTTTCACCTGCCGCAAAACGCATCTTGTGGCGGATGTCGTGTCCGCGCTTACAGACATGACGGATGAGCGGGCGCTATCGGAAGGGCGGTTCGTTGGGACGACGCCTGCGTGTGGGCTACCCCGCGCTTGCTAGCCCAAAGGGGTTATGTGTAACCATGTGGATAACTTCGTGGATAACTTGCCAAGATTCGTGGATAGGCGTGGATAAGGCGTGAGTTCAGGCGCCATCGTGATTGGCGCGTCGTAGCAATGGCGAAAACAAGCCCCTCTGGCGTGACCACTCGTCGTGATGATCCAGCGAGTTATCCACATATCCACCGGCTGTGGACGGCTGGTGGACGGAGCGGCGTTGCGCAATCGGGGTACCTCATGTACCCTCAGACATGCCGCTTCGTTTGTTTCTTGCGCAAGGCTGAAGAGACGCGGAAACCAGCGGTCAGCGCGTGCTATACTGCTAGAATAGACGTTCCAGCGCACGCGCTCATCGGCGCCGACGTGGAGGCGACCAGCCTGGAGGCGATCCGCCTGGAGGATGTGGCGATGGCGATGGTGACGGAAAAGCTGCTGCCCCAAAACGTGGAGGCGGAGGCTGGCGTGCTGGGCAGCCTGCTCATCGACCCCGACGCGATGGCCCAG
>DASVWQ010000172.1:0-6500 GCA_036393135.1 Ktedonobacterales bacterium | reverse complement strand
ACGAACACGCCGTTCTCGCTGACGAATAGCTCCTGTGCGACCCACGCGCCCAGCAGCGCGCCGCCAAGCGCCAGCGCCACCAGGACGATTCCGAGGGCCAGGTTGAGTGGCGGGGCCAGCAGCCAGAAGGCCGCCCCCGCCAACGCCAACGCCACCAGCGCCAGCGCAAAGGCCAGCGTCGGCCAGCGCCGAGCGACCCG
This sequence comes from Ktedonobacterales bacterium, assembly GCA_036393135.1. GTDB lineage: Bacteria > Chloroflexota > Ktedonobacteria > Ktedonobacterales > JADMIN01 > JAKAIY01. The sequence continues at coordinate 6,300 of DASVWQ010000172.1, read as the reverse complement.
CACGGTGAGCGCGGTCGTCAGCGCGCTCTCGCTGGCGGCAGACGCCGCGCCGCCCTCCAGCGCGATTGCCTCGGCGTGGAGGTCGCCAGCGAGAGCCTGGAGTGGGAGCTGGAGCAGCAGCCGCCGCCGCAGCGCGGCCCCACGTCGCAGCAGCAGCGGCGTGAAGCTGAGCCGCGCCCCCATGCGCGACCTCACCACCATGCGCGGACCGCGCTGCTCGATCCGCTCGATCTCGGCGAAGGGCAGCGAGCGCCACGCGCCCAGCGGACGCCCGCACGCCAACGTCTCCGTGGTGACGCGCACACTCTTGAGCAGCGCCCAGGCCAGCGTCAGGAGCGGCAGCCAGAGCAGTAGCGCCAGCGGCAGCCAAAGCGGGATGGCGCCGGTGACGCGCGCAGCCACGGCGCCGACGATGGCGCAGATGGCGGGGCCGATCAGCAGGATCAGCGCGATGCCCCCGCGGGGGCGATAGATGTCGGCGCTGAAGAGCAGGGCGTTGGGCAGAGGCGGCGTGAGAAAGTCAACGTCCGCCGGAGCGATGGGCGCAGGCGGGGGTGGGGCAGGCGCCTGTGGTGGCGTATCGCCCCATGCGGTGAAGATGGGCGCCTGTGGGTCATCATCCATTGCGGCTGATCCTGACTGCGCGACGACGACGTGGCGGCGCGGGGCCACTGGCGCATTATAGGCGCTCAGCGGACGACTGGCAACGCCCTGCCAGCGCCACGGCAGGGTCGCCAATGACGCGGACGGCGGTGTCTATTGACGCACGCGCATAGTTGTTGGTAGGCTACCCGATGAACCGCGTGGCGCCCGCTGGTCGCGCTACGCAGGCTCCCGATGCGGACGGAGGGCGAGACTGTGCTGAGAGCGGGTCGGAGGCGGGGCGCCATTCCGCGCTTGCGACATGAGCAAGTCGCCGAGATCTATGTCGATTACCATTTCGGGCGTCTCTCGCCAGAGATGAATACCGCCGTCGAGCGGCACATCAAGTCGTGCGCTCGCTGCAAGCGCGAGGGCCTGACCAACGCCGCCAGTCAGCGCAAGCAGGCTGGCAGAAAGCTGCGTGGCGTGCGCGGCGGCAAACCGCTGCTCGGTCGGCGCGGTCGCAAGTGGGCCATGCTGCTGCTGCTCGTCGTGGTGACACAGGTGGTGATCTTCCAGGTGGCGAACGGCAAGACCTCCTCGCTCTCCTCGCTGCTGAGCCGCCCGAACATCGGCGGCGTGAATCCGCCCAGCGTCAAGTCTCTGGCGCTCACCGCATCCAATACGCTCCCGCTGAATACGGGCGGCGCGACCGCCATCGCCCTGGAGCCGGGCGACAAGCAGATTGCGGTCGCGGGTGGCAATGGCGCGCTGACTGTCACGATCCTGGACATCGCGAGCGAGAAAACCATCAAGACGCTCACCTGGCCTGGCTCCAATCCGCCTTCAAGTCTTGCCTGGTCGGCGGACGGCGCGCGGCTGGCGGCGGCGGATGGCTCGCAGATCACAATCTGGAGCATGCCGGGCGGATCGCCGCTCTGGCAGTTCACCGTGCCAGCGGCTCCGGCGATGCGCGTTTATGATGTAGTTCAGCAAGTGATCATCGGTCGCCCCGATCCAGCCAGCGCCTTCAAGACGGGCGCGCTGGTCTGGGGCGCGGATGGCGGGCTGGCGGCGGCGCCCGCAGGCGCGCTCGGCGCGGTTGGCGCGACCACTCCGCAGGCGCCCGTGGTGGCGCTGTGGTCGTCGGCTGGCACGCATATCTTCGCGGGCAGCGACAAGACGGCGATGGTCGGCTCCTCGTCGGAAGATATGAGCCATGGCGTGGGGCTGCTCTCCTGGTCGCCCGACGGACGCTTCCTGCTGTGGGGCGCGCTAACCCAGCCTGTCGCCACCGGCGCATCCGGCGCGACGCGGGCCAGCCAGGCCCCCGATAGCGTCATCACGCAGTACGCGGCGAATGTCGCTTCGGCGGGTGGCCACGCTGGCGCCATCGCCTGGTTCGCGCCGATGGGTAAGCTGATCGCCGTGTGTGACCAGACGACCAGCGCCGCGCGCATCTCATTCCTCGATGTCTCTACCGGCGCGGTCCGCTTCACTCTGCCCGATGACTGTTCGGAGGCGATGGCGCATTCGGCGGTGTGGTCGAGCACAGGCAAGGCCTTCTACGTCGTGCCTGCCAAAGGCCCCATCGAGATCTACACTATCCCCTCCTGACGCCAGACGGCCCCACGCTGCGCGCAATGGCGTAGCTCCCGCGCGTCACCTGTCGCTACCCTGCCACGTATAGTGTGTGGGGCGCGGCTTGTCCGCCCACATGCGGCGGCGAGTCAAAACATGTCCGCTGCGGTCGTTGTCGTTGCGTCAAACCCTCACCCCTGGCCCCGCTCCCAGAGGGCGAGGGGCGCAACGAGCGCCCACATCCCAGGCGGATGTGTCATCAGTCGGCGCGCCGCGCGGCGCGCGGGAAGGAGGAGCGACAGATGCGATTACTCGGACGAATTATCGTCGGGATCATCGTGAACGGGCTGGCGATAGGCATTACCGCCGCCGTACTGCCAGGGATACACATCCAGCCGTTCGGCATTGAGACGTTGCTGGTGCTGGGGCTGGTCTTCGGCATTATCAACGCGCTGGTCCGCCCGGTGGTCTCACTGCTCTCGCTGCCGATCACGATTCTCACGCTGGGGCTGTTCCAGCTCGTGCTGAACGCCCTGCTGCTCTATCTCGGCTCGCTCTTTGTCAGCAACCTGAAGATCGATAACTTCTGGTGGGCGCTGCTGGGCGGCATCGTGATGGGCATTGTCGGCGCGATCCTGGAATGGTTCTTCAAGCGCTTCATTCCAGGCGAGGAGCGGACGCAGCGCGCGTAGGAGCGCGCGCCGGTCGTGAGATGGCAGATGGAGGCGTCGCCGAGTATCCTTTCGGCGGCGCCTCCGCTCGCGTGTGTGCGGCTATGCGGGCGCCCCGCCCTCGCCAGGCGGCGTTGGCGTCGTGGCGGACGCAGGGCTGGTCAGAGCGGCGCCCATGCGGAAGAGCCAGAGACCCAGCGCGCCCCAGCAGCCCATCCACACCAGATAGTACACCAGCGAGCCTGCCATCATGCCCATGATCCCTGGCGTCCCGGTATTGCGCAGCAACGATGGCGCGCCCATGTCGGTGAAGAAGTAGTAGACAACGCTGATGGCGCCGAGTATCACCAGCAGGCGCGTCACGCGGCGCAGGTCGGGCGCGCGGCGGATGAGCCAGGCCGTCGCGAGCAGCGCCACGCCCATCCACGGATACGCCAGATTCGAGATTTCGTAGGCGTAGAAGTCGAGCGTCTCGTTCACCACTCCACGCGCGCCAAGGTTGACGACGGACGCGGAGCCAGTAGAGGCGACGCCGACCTGTGACGCCCAGAAATAGTAGGCTGAGCCAGCGATCAGGGCGAGTAGCAGCGCGATGACGATGGCGCCGGGCAGCCAGACGATGGCGCCGCGCGCCTCAGCCAGGCGCGCATACAGGCCGACGCAGCCAATCACGAAGAACATCCACACGAGGGGGGCGCCCATGCCTATCGCCAGCGCGGGTGGCTGACCCTGATTACCGACGAGCGTATATCCTGCGGCAATCGCGATAGCGCCGAGAATCCAGACAGGGATAGCGGCCATCGCGATAACGCCAGTCGCCGAGTAGAGCCCAGAGCGCGAGAGCGACATATCCTTCTCCATTCGTTCAGCCAACGCCGTGATAAGCACATCGCCCAGGGTCTCGCGCCAGACCCGCGCGACGGCCAGCGCGCCCCCTTCGCGTGCGGCGGCGCGGCAGGCGTCGCCGAAGGCCAGCGCCATCGCCTCGCCGTAGCGCTGCCGGAAGCGGCGAGGGTAGAGCAGTAGCAGCGCCGCGAAGACACCGATGGAGGCCGTCTCCCAGCGGGGTCGCGCCGTGTGGGGCGCGCTCGGTTGTCGCATGCGCACGCTCTCCTCTCGCCGTCGCGCTCAGGCCAGCGCGGGGGCTTGGCGCACGGCGCGGGCGACAGCGCCGCCCAGGAATCGGCGACCCAGCGCAAGCAGCCCCAGCCCCCAGACCAGCGCGAAGGCAGTATCCACCGACCACAGCGCCACGTTGAGCGGCCACGCGGCAGGGAAGGGCAGGCTGAACGGCGTCCAGGGCAGCATTCCGCCGTATTGCGTGCCCGTCGGCAATGCGCGCAGGATGATGGCGGGGCCTGCGAGATAGAGATACAGATAGGGGATGAGCGCCAGCGCGCCGAGGAATGCCACGACAATCAACGAGACCTTCGCCTGCCCCGTGCGCCACGACGTCAGCGCAAGGCCCAGCAGCCCCACACCGACGACCATCCGTCCAAAGATATCGAGCGCGGCGAGATAGGGCAGTGGGTCGCCCATGATGAGGCTCTCGAACGCGGTCGCGGAGGCATGCCAATAATACCAGGAGTTCCAGCTTCCAATGACCAGCGAGAGGCTGCCAAGGAAACCCATTAGCGCGCCGAGCAATGCGACCCCGCCCGCCAGCCAGGCGCCCCAGCCGCCGCGCAGCGCGAGCCAGGCGGTCAGCCCCCAGATCAAGACGAGCGCGCAGACCCAGGCCAGCGGCGCTACCAGCGTCGGCGCCCATGAGACGGGCAGGAAGAGCGCGCTGCGGGTGTCATACAGGACAGTATGATAGAACGCCTGCTCTGGCGTCACCATATTGATCAGCGTCAGCAGGCCAATCGCGCCGTAGAAGAGCAGAAGCGCGCCACCGATCAGCCCAGCGAGGCCAGCGGCGCGGGAGAGCGAGCGTTGTTCCGTCATAGGTACCTCCTTCAGGTGTTCAGCGTGTTCGGCGAGAGCGGAGACGAGCAAGTCGGCCAAAGTGGCGAGCCAGAGACGCGCCAGCGCTGGCGATCTGCCCTCACGCGCGGCGGCGCGGCAGGCGTCGCCGAAGACCAGCGCCATCGGTTCGGCGAACTGCGCGTGAAAGCGACGAGGGTACAGCAGCAGCAGCGTCTGGTAGACGGCGACCGAGGCGGCGACCAGGCGCGAGGCGCGAGCGGGCGTAGCGCTCATTGCGCGCCTCCCAGTCCGGGGGCAGGCTCGCCGCCGCCGAAGTCACCGAGCAGCCGTCGCGCCCGCGCCGCGCTGACCAGGCGCGCGAGGCGGGCGGCCTCGGCGCTGGCGGCGCGGCGCCCGGCGGCGGTGATGCGGTAGTAGCGGCGGCGCTCGTCGTCCTGGTCTGGCGCGGGGCGCTCGCCCGATTCCTCGATCAGCCCCAGCGCGAGCATTTGCTTGATCGAGCGGTAGAGGGTGCCGGGGCCAATCTTGAAACCGCCACCCGACGCCGCATCAATCGCCTGTATCATGTCGTAGCCGTGCCGCTCGCGCTCAGCCAGCGCCAGCAGAATGTGAAACATCGCCGGAGTGAGGGGCGCGGCGTCGCCCATCGCGGGTTCACTCATGGCCACCATCCATCTGCGGTGGATATATCCAATTTGGATATATATGGATGACACGAGCATACCTGCGTCTGGCCTGGGTGTCAAGGGGGTGGTCACAGATTGCGCGCGATCTCAGCGCAATCTCGTGTTATGACAAGGAGCGGTCTGCGGTGGTATGAGTCTTGCGGAGGGATGCGTGTGTGTCCAAAGAGTAGGTCACAAGGTACGAGAGAGAGAGGGGCAAACCATATGACATTTCAGGATCCCACCACCGGAGATTCGCTAACGAGCGCGAGTGCGAGCGTACCGCCGTTGATGGGCTACGGCGCCGATTCGACACTCTATCCACCCTCCGGCTCAGATGTCACAGCCAGCGGTGGGCGTGGGACGAGCGGCGCTGGCTTCGTCGGCGCGCAGATGAGCGAGCATCCAGCGGAGACCGAGGAGACGCCACCTGAGGGCGCGATGGATGTGTTCGAGGCGACGACCTGGAACACGCGGCGGGCTGGGCTGATCGCCGGGGTGGTGGTGGCCGGGCTGGCGGCGGGCGCCGGGATCGCCTGGCTGGTCATCAGCCGTCGGCGCGCGAGCATTCTGGCGGCGCAGGCGGCTGAACTGGCGCAGGGACGCTCGCTGCTCTCGCCAGCGGTCGCTCGCCAGCGCATCAGCGACGCGCTGGAGTCGGGCGCGGACCTCTCGGCGCGGGCCTGGCAGTCGGCGCGCGACCTGGGGATCGCGGCGAGCGCGCTGGCGGAGTCGGCGCTATCCCTCGCGCAGGACGCGCGCGACCGGGCAACGCAGGCCAGCCAGCTCATGCGCGACCAGACGGTCAGCGCCTCGCAGACCGCCCAGGACCGCATCAGCGACACCTGGGGCCGCACCCGCGACACCGCGAC
>DASVWQ010000171.1:0-13439 GCA_036393135.1 Ktedonobacterales bacterium | reverse complement strand
GCGGGTGTGTCGGGGCGCGGCGAGCGGGAAAAGGAGCCAGGGCGCATGGTCGAGAACAGACGCAATCTCTACATCGCAATCGGCGTTGTGGCCGCGCTCCTCATCATTGCGTTCGTGGTCATCGCCACGATCTTCGGGTGGTGGCCAGTCGTGCTGGACATCACGCTGGTCGTCGCCGCCATCGCCAGCCTCGCGCTGCTGGGCGCGCTGATCTACGCCGTCCTCTCGCTCACGCGCACGGTCCTGCGCATCCGCGATGAGTTGATGCCCACTCTGGAGTCGCTCAAGACCACCAGCGCCACCGTCCGCGAGACAGCGCGCACGGCCACATCCTTCGGCGTGCAGCCCGCCGTCCGCACCGCCAGCGCGGTGCTGGGCGCCCGCGAGATTGCCAGCGTCGTGCTGGGGCGCGGGCAGGCGCGGACGCGCTCCGAGAAGCGCCAGCGCCGCCGCCAGGAACTGGAGCGCGAGATGGAGCGCGAGGCGCGTGAGGCGCGCGAGCAGGCCGCCCTGCCGATGGAGGCGAGCAATGGCTACCAGTAGCGCCCTCGCCGCCGCCGCCACTGAGCCAGGCTGGCTGCGCACCCTGGGGCAGATCGCGGGCGTGACGCTGGTGATCGAACTGCTGCTCGCCCTGACCATCGTGTGCGCGCTGATGGCTGGGCTGGCCTATGCCGCCTGGTGGGTCCATCGCAATGTCCTGCCTGTCGTGGACGCCTATAGCGAGCGGGCGCAGGAAGCGTTGCGCCGGGCGGATAGCGCGGGCGAGCGTATCGTTGGCCAGGTGGCGACCTTCCACGGCGCGCAGGTGGGAGTTATGACCGGCTTGCGGGTGCTGCTCTTTGGCCGCCCCAGCGCGCACGGCGTGACGCTGACGGAGCGCGGGCTGGAGCCAACCACGGCGCCGAATCCGACCGGTTCCGCGCCCACCAGCGATCATGCCTGACATCCCCGCCGCCCCGCGCGATCCCGCTGGTCAGTCTGTCTGGTCGCGCATCCGCGAGCTAGCCGCGCAATTCGGACAGGTCCAGCGCAACGCGCGCCTCTACCTGATCGCCAATACCCTCCAGTCCTTCACGGCGGGCGTCATCGCCGTGCTCTACACGCTGTTCCTCAACGGCCTCGGCTATGGCACCGTCTTCATCGGCGCGACCCTCTTCGTGGGGACAGCGGGCGGCGCGCTGGGAATCCTGCCGGCCAGCGCGCTGATCCGGCGGCTGGGCTGGCGGGCGATGCTGCTCTGGTCGTATCTGGTTGGCGGAGTGGCGATCTTCCTCCAGCTCATCGCGCCGACGCCCGTGGTCACGCTCGTCACCACGCTGGGGGTGGGCGCCTCGGTCGCCATCATTCTCGTGCTGAACGCGCCGTTTCTCGCGGCGCACAGTGACCCGGAGCGGCGCAACGCGATTTTCGGCCTGAACAACGCGCTCGGCTTCCTGGCGGGCGTCACAGGCACGCTGGCGGGTGGGTTTCTGCCGCCGCTGATCGCGGACGGCTTCGCGGCGCGATGGCCCTGGCTGGATGCGCTGCGCCCGCTGCTGCTGGCGGACCCGCAGGCGCGCGTCTACCAGCTTGCGATGCTGGTCTCTGGCCTCGTCGCCATCCCCTCCATCATCCCGATCTATCTGATGCGCGAGGACGACACAGCGCTGCCAGACGCGCTGGCGAGGGGCGTCGCGTCGGGCGAGTGGGTGGGGCTGAGCGAGCGGCTGGCCGCGTGGCGACGGCTGGCGGCCGAGGTCGCGCGCGGCGCCATCGGGCGCATCACCCTGAGCCAGGCGCTGGTCGGGCTGGGCGCGGGCTTCTTCTTCCCCTACCTGAACATCTATTTCGTGACGCGGCTGGGCGCCTCCACCGCTTTCTACGGCGCGCTGAGCGCGGCGGTGACGGCCTCGCTGGCGCTCATCTCGCTGGCATCCGCGCCGCTGGCCAACCGCTTCGGGCAGGCGCGCGTGATCGTGGCGGGACAGGCCGCCTCGCTGCCCTTTCTGGCCGCGATGGGCGCGGTCCCCGTGCTGGGAGCGGTCGCGGTCTTCTATGTCGTGCGCTCGACGCTGATGAATGTCGGCGCGGCCCCGCTCCAGGCGCTACTGATGAACAGCGTTCCAGCGGAGCGGCGCGTGCTGGCCAGCAACACCTACAATGTGGCGTGGCAGGGATTATGGGCGGTCGGCGCAGCGCTGGGCGGTGGGCTGATCGCGGTCGGTGGCTACGGCGCGCCATTCTATGTGGCTGCGGCGCTCTATAGCTCCAGCGTGTTGCTGTTCGCCTGGTGGTTCCTGCCGCGCCGGGGTGGGCGTCCGGAGGCGGAGGCCGTCGGCCAGGGCGCTGATCCCGCCGCTAATGGGTGATAGCGCGCCACTTGCGCAACTTCTGGCGATGTCGGATGCTACACTCAGCGCAGAGCGGGCGCGGAGAGACGCTGTGGCGACGAGAGCGGGACAAGATGGAACAGCAGAACGGCAGGCGGCGGTCAGCGCGGCGATTGCGGCTGGCCCTGGCGCAAATCGACGTGACGGTTGGCGATCTGGCAGGCAATGTGGCGCGCATTCTGGCGGCGGCCCGCACGGCCCGCGCGGAGGGCGCGACGGTGGTCTGCGCGCCAGAGCTGGCGATTCCAGGCTACCCGCCTGAGGACCTGCTGCTCAAGCCGGGTTTTGTCGCCGACAACCTGAGCGCGCTCGAAGATCTGCGTAAGGCGACTACCGAACTGAGCGGCGTCACCCTCATCACCGGCTTCGTGGATCGCGCAGAGGACCTCTACAATGCGGCGGCGGTGCTGCGTGAGGGCGCGCTGCTGGGGGTCTATCACAAGCGCTATCTGCCCAACTATGGCGTTTTCGATGAGGACCGCTATTTCGGCGCGGGGCGCGAGACGCCGACTTTCGTCATCGACGGTGTGCGGGTGGGCGTGAGCATTTGCGAGGACATCTGGTATCCCAACGGCTCGCCGACGCTGGAGGCCGACGCCGGAGCCGAGGCGCTGATCAACATCAGCGCGTCGCCCTACCATGCGGGAAAGCAGGCCGAACGCGAGCGGATGCTGGCCACGCGCGCGGCCGACACTGGCTGCATCGTCGCCTATCTCAACACGGTCGGCGCGCAGGATGAGCTGGTCTTCGATGGCGCGAGCACGGTCTTTGATGGCCGTGGCGAGCTGGTGGCCCGCGCGCGGTCCTTCACCGAAGACCTGCTGGTGGTGGATCTGGATGTCGAGGAGGCATTCCGCACGCGCCTGCACGATCCCCGACGGCGCAAAGAGCGCGCCGCGCACATCGGGGCGTATCCAGCGCCCATCGTCGTTTCGCTGACGCCTGCCCCGGCCCGCCGCGCGCCGGATGTCTCGGTGCGCGAGGCCGCGACGCCCGCGCTGGGCGCGGTAGGGCGCATCGAGCCACTGCCCGGAGAGGTCGAGGAGGTCTACCGTGCGCTGACGCTGGGCGTGGGTGACTACGTGCGCAAGGGCGGCTTCAGCGAGGCGCTGGTGGCGCTCTCCGGCGGCATCGACTCGGCGCTGACGGCGGCAATTGCGGTGGACGCGCTGGGGAGGGAGAAGGTGATCGGCGTCTCACTGCCCTCGCGCTACTCCTCGGAGGGCAGCCGCGACGACGCCCTTGCGCTGGCCGAGCATCTGGGTATCCGCTATCTCACCATGCCCATCGAGCCGATCTTCGCCGCTGCGATGCAGACGCTGACCGAGCCGCTGGCGACCTTTGGTCCGACGACTTCGACCGTGACCGAGGAGAACCTTCAGGCCCGCATCCGGGGTCTGCTGATGATGGCCCTCTCGAACCGCTCCGGCGCGCTGCTGCTGACGACGGGCAACAAGTCGGAAATGGCGGTCGGCTACGCGACGCTCTATGGTGATATGGCGGGCGGATTCGCCGTATTGAAAGACGTGTTCAAGACGCTCGTCTATGATCTTGCGCGCTGGCGTAACCAGCAGGCCGGACGTGACCTGATCCCGGCATCGACCATCGAGAAGCCGCCGTCGGCGGAGTTACGGCCGGGGCAGCTCGACACAGACTCGCTGCCACCCTACGCTGTTCTGGACCCGATTCTGCGAGCGTATGTCGAGGAGGATCGCTCGTTTGACGCGCTGGTGCGGCTGGGGTTCAATGCTGGCGTCGTGCGGCGGGTCATGGCGCTGGTGGATCGCAGCGAATACAAGCGCCGCCAGGCTCCGCCGGGAGTGAAGATCACACCGCGCGCGTTTGGCCGCGACCGCCGTCTGCCCATCACGAACACCTATCGCGATGAGCTGGAGACGGCGCCGGATGTGACGCGCGCCGCGCCGCGCGGTAAGCCCAGCGGAGCCGCTCGCTGATAGCGGGATGCGCGCGGACGAAGCGGGAAGGGTGTGGGGCGAAGTGGCGCGAGGGATGCGCGGCGGGCGCGAGTGAGGCCAGGATAGGAGACGCGCGCGATGAAACGTAGCCGGGACCGCAATGGCATGCCAACCGTCATTGGCGAGAAGCCGTGTGTGATCGCGGGGAGCGCATCGCAGCAACTGGCGCACGCCCTCGTGGAGTTTCACGCATTCACCGAGGTCGGCGTCGAGTTGACGCGCTTCCCTGATAGCGAGATGCATGTGCGGCTGCGCGAGAGTGTGCGCGGCCACGACGCCTACATCATCCAGTCTACCTGCGCGCCGGCCAACGAGCATATCGCCGAGCTGCTGATTCTGATCGACACGCTGCGGCGGGCCTCGGCGGGGCGTATCACGGCGATTACGCCGTACTACGGCTATGCGCGCCAGGATCGCAAATCCACTGGACGCGAGCCAATCACCGCCAAGCTGGTCGCCAACCTGATCGCCGCCGCGGGGGCCGACCGCGTGCTGGCGATAGACCTGCACAGCCCGGCCATCCAGGGCTTCTTCGACATTGGCATGGACCATCTGACGGCGATACCGCTGCTGGCGAACGCGGCGCGCGACCTGATTCCGGCGGAGAGCGTGATCGTCTCGCCCGACACGGGCGGCGTCAAGCGCGCTGACATCTTCGCCAGCCAGCTCCACCTGCCTATCGCCATCCTGCACAAGCGGCGCGCCAATGGCGAGAGTGTTGAGATCGCGGCGGTGATTGGCGATGTGCGCGACCGCACGCCGATCATCGTGGATGACATCATCGCGACTGGCGCAACGATTCGTGAGGCGGTGGAGACGCTGTTGCGGGCGGGCGCCCGGCCAGACGTGCGGGTGGTGGCGACGCACGGCGTCTTTGCGGGCGATGCGGCCACGCAACTCGCGCATCCGGCTATCACGCAGATTGTCGTGACGGACACCATCGCGACGCCAGAGGCGGTCCGCGCGGCGCTGCCGACGCTGGAGGTGGTGAGTGTCGCCCAGCTCCTCGGTGACGCGATCTACCGGCTGCACAATGGACTCTCGCTGAGCGCGCTCTTCAAGGCGAGCAACATGCCGCCGATCTAGCGGGTCCGGTGGGCGCAAGGTCGCGGGCCGTGAGAGGAGTAAGCGGATGGTCGCACATGAGGCGCTGACGTTGCGTGGTCTGCGGCGCGCCGATGTGGCGCAGGCGAGGCGCATCCTCGAAACGTCCGAATATACGCACTATCGGTTCGCCCCGGATGAGCTACCGCGGCTGATCGACCTGTATCCCGGCGTCGGCGCGTTCAGCGGGGCATCGGGCACGCTGGGGCGCATGCTGGGCGGCTCGCTCCAGGCCTTTGTCCAGGTCAACGAGATGGCTCCGCCGTGCGCGTGGATTGGCGGCTTCGGCGTAACCTGGAGCCAGGGCGAGCGCTACCGCGAGTATCTCGCGCTGCTGCTGGCGCCGCTGCGCGAGGCGCTGCTCGCCCGCGCGGTCGCGGGCCTCTACTACTCGGGCGCCGACTATGACACCGACTGGCTGCGCGAGCCACTGGAGGCGCTGGGCTTCCATCTCGTCAGCATACTCCGCTCCTATGACAAGAGTGACTACAGCGTGCCGTCGGAGGGCAATCAGGACGTGCGTGTGCGCCCGTTCCAGCCTGCCGACGCCGCGCCGCTGGCCGAGATGGAGAAGCTCTGTTTCGACGACCTCTGGCGCCACGATGCGCAGGCGTTCCTGGAGGCGGCGCGCACGTACCCCTACTTCGTCGTCGCGGAGGATGACAAGGGCATCGTCGGCTACCAGTTCAATATCGTGGACATGAAGATCGGCTACCTCGTGCGGATCGCCACGCATCCGCGCGCCTGGGGGACGGGTGTGGGCACGCGCCTGATGGCCGAGGCTGTGCGCTACTTCCAGCGCGAGAACGCCTGGAAGATCGTGCTGAATACTGAGGAATCGAATACACGCGCGCACCGGCTCTATGAGTGGTTTGGCTTCTATCTCGCTCGCCCGCGTGGCTTCGCGCTGGGCCTGCCGCTGGCCCCGGCGCTCCCAGTGTCGCCCGCGCGCCCCTGAACTGGAATCTGTCCAAGCGCGAGTGAGAAAGGACCGCACTGGCTTAACGCTTGGCGAAGCCCTTGAGTGAGAGAAGCCGTGTCTTCGTCGGCGTCCGTATCGTGGCAATGCGCTTCGATAGCTTTGCACGATGCGCAGGCGAGCGGCGCCTGATGGCCTGCTATACTGCTCACGAGGCGCTGTCCTGTGATCTTCGGCGGATGACAGGCGCCACCTTCCTCAATGGTCGAAAAGAGCAGCAGGCCCATGTCGAGGAGTGTGCTGCTGGGAAGGCGATGTTTCCACCAGCGCGTCACGACCGAAAGGAGTGTATGCTCATGCGCTCGTCCAGGTGTGGGCGACCAGATGGGACGGCCGCTGGCAATCCCTCGTGCGCGGCTGCTGCTTCTATTCGGCGTTGACGGATGGCGCGGACAAGTAGCGGCGTCAATTCTGGAGAACGATGCATGAAGACTATGGACACCCCGATGAACGCTGCCCTCTGGTGGCAGTTTGGCGCGGCCATTGATATGCTCGACAATGCTCTCACGGCTTGTCCTGAGACGCTGTGGCAGGAGCGGCTTTGGCCCATCCCCGCAGATCAACTCCTGGCGCCGGAGTTCGCGGCTTTCTGGTATGTGGGCTATCATGCGCTCTTCTGGCTCGACTTCTATCTCACAGGCTCCAAGGAGGGATTCGCCCCTCCCGCTCCCATTACGCTCGCTGAGTTCGACCCTGCTGGCGCGCTGCCCGAGCGGCCCTACACGAAGGACGAACTGCGCGCCTATCTCGCTTACACGCGGCGGAAAGGGCAGACCACCCTGGTCACGCTTACCGACGAGCGTGCGCGCCAATCGCTTGACTTCCCCTGGGCGCACGGACAGCCAGTTAGCTTTCTGGAGTTACAGTTGTACAATCTGCGTCATGTCCAAGAGCACGCGGCCCAATTGAGCCTTTTCCTTGGCCAGCATGCCATCTCAGTCGGTCCTAGCTGGGTTTCGCGCGCGAAGGATGAAGGATGACCCCCTGCTCATGGCGGACGACGCTCGTGGTCGTTGGCTAGCTGGCGACTGCGCAATAGCCAACGAAACCACGTTCGCTTCCCCACAGGCGAGGATAGATAGGGAAACCTCGTGTGACTGGTTCGCGCTTCGCAGTCTCGGGTTCTCAGCCGCCTTGTTGTTGCGGCGACTTCTATGTCGCCAGCGCCGCATGGTCAGGGCTGAGCGGGAGCCTCGCGCAACCCTTCCAGATCGAAGATGGGCATCGGCGCCGAGCGGCCCTTCAGCATGATCGGGTCGAGCGCGCGTGTGACGATGGCGTCGTGCGCGGCGGTGGCGATGTCGGCGCTCAGCAGGATGTGATTGGCGGTGGCGCTGGACTGCAAGCGCTGGGCGATGTTGACCGTATCGCCGATGGCGGTGTAGTTCTGGATGCGGCCAGAGGAGCCGATGTTGCCGACCAGCGCCAGCCCGGTGTGGACGCCGATGCCGTAGTAGGCCGGCGCCTCACCCTCGGCGATGTGCGCGTTGGCTCGTTCCAGCGCCTGGCGCATCGCCCAGGCCGCGCGTACCGCGCGCGTCGCGTGGTCGGCCTGGGCTAGCGGCGCGTTGAAGATGGCCATCAGCGCGTCGCCGATGAACATCGTCAGCGTGCCTTCCTGCTCCCAGATGGCGGCGGTGAGGATGTCGAGATAGCGGTTGAGGGCGCGCACTACGGCGTCCGGCGAGAGCTGGGCGGCGAGCGCCGTGAAGTTGCGGATGTCGGCGAAGATGACGCTGATCTGGCGAGTCTCGCCGCCGAGACGGACGGCGGTAGGGTCCGCGAGGAGTTGGCGCACGACGGCGGGATGGACGTAGCGCCCGAAAAGCTGCTGGATTTCGCGGGCCTGGCGCTGGCTGCGGCGCAACTCAGTGAGGTCTTCCAGGGTCAGGGCGACACCAAGCGGCTCGTCGGCGCCGTGGGTCTCGCGCAGGGGCGAGACGTTCAGCCGCAAGGTGACATCGCCGCCGTCGGACTGCTCGCGCGTCAGCTCATAGCCCAGCGTCTCGGCGCGCTCGGTCACGGCGCGGCGCATCGCCTCCCGCAGCGGCTCATCCGCGACATCGGCCAGCGCGGCCTCGATTGGCCCGTTGAGCGCCTCGGCGCTGGTGCGATTGAGGATGCGTCCCGCCGCCTTGTTCATGGTGGTGACGCGCCCGGCGGTGTCGGCGGTCACGACCCCGCTGGCGATGGACGCGAACACGTTGTCCATGTACGACTTCATCGCGTTCAGTTCGCGGATGTGGCGGCGTAGGTCGGTGACGAGGCGTGCGTTCTCGATGGCGATGGCGGCCTGGTTGCAGAACGCCGCCAGCAGTTCCAGGCTTCCCCGGTCGAAGAGGCGGGTATCGCGGCGGCTATCCACGTAAACCACGCCAACGCGCTGCTCGCGTACTCGTAGCGGCGCGCACATCACGGAGCGGATGCCATAGCTGACGACGCTCTCGTTGAGGCGTAGTCGTTCATCAGCCTGCGCGTCGATGGTGAGCAGCGCCTGCTGTGTCCGCCAGACCTCATCCACGACGCTGTGGCTGAGGTTCATCTGCCGCTCATCCAACTCGGACCCTGCGTTGTTGCGCGCGGCGGCGTAGTTCAGCGCGTTCTGGGCGTCGTCCCACAGCAGGATCACACCGCGCTCGGCGCGCACCACGTCGATGAGCAGGGCCAGCACGCGCCCCAGCGTCTCATCGAGGTCGTAGGCGCTGTTGAGCTGGTGGGCGATGTTATAGAGCGTGGCAAGGCGGCCCCGCTCCGCGCCGATGACCTGGAGATCACTGGCGACGACGTTGGTGTTATCGCCAAGCTGGTGGACGAGCTGGTTGAGGCGGCCCAAACGCTGGTCCGCCGAGCGCGCGACTGTCAGCGCGTCGGCCAGCATGCGGGTGCGTGGGTCGCCGAGGTCGCTGGCGAAGGCTCCCTCGCCGAATGGCTCCAGCGCGCGGGCATGGCGGTGCATCGCGCCCGCCAGCTCGTTCAGCTCGCGCTCGATGGCTGCGAGATCGGCTCCGGCGCGCTTGCGGGCGGTGTCGGCGTGGTCGGCGATGGCGCCCGATGTGATGATACCAGCGCTGGCCAGTAGAACGGTGCGCTCCTCGCTGATGTCAGAAGCGGCGGGCGCGGTCTGGGTGGATTGGGAGGCGTCGTCGTGGTCGGTCGAAGTTCCGGCATCACCAGCTACCATTGCGGTATCACCATTCTCGTGGAGGAAAGCGCGCCGCTCCAGCCCGCGCCGCTGGCAATCCGCGCCGCCATCGCCAATACGCCGATGTTTCCTGGCCAGTATATCACTGAGTATGCGCTGAACTACACGCTCGCCTCTCCAGCGCGTGCGCGCACGATTGTACCAGGATGGCCGGGCAGGCGTTGACCGCTGGCGGACAGGCGCATACACTATCCGGGTATTCCCTGCGCGCGGAGATGTGCGTGGGCGGCCAGGCCTGGTACTGGAGGGGGAGCGCAATGGACGAGACGAAGAGGCGGCGGCGCCAGGCGGATTCTGGGGCGGCGATAGACGAGCGGGGCGCCGACTCCCCAGATGAAGCGCAGCCCTCGGCGGGTCGCGGGCGTCGGGGCGGTCTGCGCAGCCGGGGCCGCGAGAGCGCGGTTGTCGGGCTGGTGGAGCGCGCCCGCCTCACGCCGACGCTGCTGGGCATGGGCGTGCTGATCGACCCACTGCTCAGCGCGATGCCCGCCATGCGCAACGCTGTGCTGAACCGCTCGCTCGATGATGGGCTGCGGATCGCGGGCGGGCATCTCGCCGCCAGTCTGGCTCCCTGCGCGCTGGAGGTGTGGATCGCTGAGCCTGCGGTGTGGAGCGGCCCGAACGAGCAGATTGGCGGCCTGGAGCTATTCCCCACGCTCCGCCTGCGCGCGCGGCTGACCGCCGAACCGTCGCCAGGACCGGCGGCCGCCCCAGACGCGGCGGAGGCGCCAGACGCGCTGCCCGCTGGCGTCAACATCTCGCGCGAGGCTGCCGCGACCGACCCGCTGATCGAGGAGGTTGCGGCGACCCGCCGCCCCATCGTGACCTTCGACGCGCACGAAGAGAGCGGCGCCAGCGAGTGGTTCGGACGGCTGCCAGCGGCGCCAGACGCCGAAGTGGCGCTGGCCGGGCCGGGGACCCTGGTGGCGCTGCCACTGCGGGCGCGCGGGCAATTCCTGGGCGTGGTGGCGCTGGTGACGCGCCAGCGGCTCGCCCATCGCCAGCTTACCGCGCTGGAGGAGTTCTCCGATCTGCTGGCGCTGGCGGCTGACCGCGACCGCCTGCTGAGCTACTCACGCACGCAGGAGGCGCTGGCCCAGACGGTCGTGCGCCACGCGCCAATCGCGCTGGCGCTGCTGACGGGAGGCGAGCACATCGTGGCGCTGGCGAACCCGGCGTTCTTCGATCTGCTGGGCGTCGAGGACAGCGCCGATGTGCTGGGCTGCCCCCTACGCGCCGTCATTACCGACCGCGCCGACCGCTTTTCCTCGATGCTGCGGCTGGACGCGGTATTCCACGGCTCCGAGCCACAGGCGATGATCGAGCTACCAATCCACCTGGGGCGCGGCCTCACCTACTGGAACGTCACGACCTCGCCTGTGGTGGGCGAGGGTGGGGTGATCGGCGGCGTGCTGGTGGCGGCGGTCGATGTCACGCGCCAGGTGACGGCCCGCCACCGCGCCCAGGAGTCGGCGGAGGTCGCCCAGGAGCGCATCGGCCAGTTGCTTACCCTCCACGCGACGACGCTGGCGAACTCCAGTCAGGTCGGCGCCGACCCTACCCAACTGCTGACCGATATCCTGCGCCGCTCGATCAGCCTGCTGAACGCGCAGGCCGGCGTGATCTACGTGCGCGGGCGGCGGCGTGACGAGCTGGAGGTGGTTGTCTCGGAGGGGCTGCGCCGCGACTACACTGGCAGCGTCATTCGCGTGGGGCAGGGGCTGGCGGGCGCGGTGGCGCAGAGCGGGCAGGGGCGCATCATCGACGACTACCGCGCCTATCCCGCCCACAGCGCGATCTACGATGGCGAGGCGGTTTCGGCGATCATCTCGGCGCCGCTGGCCCACCACGGCCAGGTGGTCGGCGTGATCGACGTGCTGGACGACGCCGAGCGGCGTGTCTTCACCGATGACGATCTCTGGCTGCTCGATCTCTTCGCGGCGCAGGCGGCGCAGGCGAAAGAAAACGCCCGTATGTATGTGGAGCTGGACAGCGCCTATCGCAAGCAGCGCGAGCTTGACCGCATGAAGGATGACTTTATCGCGACCGCCTCGCACGAGTTGCGGACGCCACTGACAGGCGTGCAGGGCTATCTCGAGCTGCTGCGCGACCTGCCCATAGTGCGTAGTGACCCAATGGTTGCGGAATTCGTGGAAAATGCGGCGGACTCGGCGGAAGACCTGGCTGACATCTCCGAGCGGCTCCTCCAGACCTCGCGCCTGGACACGGGTAGGTTGGAGCTGCACATCGGGCCGACGCCGCTCGCGCCAGTGGTGGCGCAGTCGGCCCGCGCCTTCCAGGCGTTGGAGGATGCGCGCGGCGGGTCGCACCAGATCGTCGTGGAGCCGTTCGGCGATGTGACCATGCTGGCGGATGCGGGGCGCCTGAAGGAGGCGCTGGACAACCTCATCAGCAACGCGATCAAGTATAGCCCGGCGGGTGGGCGCGTGCGGATTCTCTGCGGCCCCGCGAATTTCGGCTGGATGCGCGCGGCGGACACTGGCGGCGAGTTTGGCGCGCATGCTCCGCCATCGGGTGAGTCGCCTGCCGCGCCGGATAATCCCTGTGCGCCCAGCCTCGCCGTGATGGAGGCGGCCCGCGAGCGGCCCTACCACGTCGTCTTTGTCCGCGATGAGGGCATTGGCATTCCGGAGGCTGAACGCGCCACCCTCTTCGGGCGCTTCGCGCGCACGGACTCGGCCAAAGCCAAGCAGATTCGCGGTGTTGGTCTGGGACTGTACATCTGCCGCCAGACTCTCCGCGCGATGGGCGGCGACATCTGGCTGCACGAGAGCGCGCCGGGCGTGGGCAGCGTCTTCGCCTTCGCGCTGCCAGACGCGCCAGCGGACGCCGGGACGGACGCGGAACGCTGATGGCGCCCGACGGGGCGGCCCGCGCTGCGCGGCTGCGGGCGCGGCTGGAGCGGCGCTACGCCCTACGCGATCTCGCGATCCCGTTGGCTGGGCTGGCGTGTCCGCTGGTGGCCGCGCTGCCCGCCGACCCCGACGCCCCGCTCGATGAGATGGCCGCGCGCCAGGCTGCGGGGGACGTGGCGGCAGTGACGGCCAGTGATGGTGAGGCTGCGGCGGTGGCGCGGGCGACGGTCGCGGCGGGCGCGCACCTGCCCTACTGGGCGCTGCTCTGGCCGAGCGGGTTGGCGCTGGCCGAGGCGCTGCTGGCCGCGCCGGAGGCTGTGCGCGGCGCGCGGACGCTGGAGCTGGGCTGCGGACTGGGCGTGACGGCAGCGGTGGCGCTCACGCTGGGCGCGCGTCTCACCGTCAGCGATCTCTTTGGCGAGGCGCTGCTCTTCACCGCCTATAACACCCTGAGTTGCGCTGGTCGGGAGCCTGCGCGCCTGCTGCTCAACTGGCGCACCCCCACCGGACGCGCCGCATTGCTGGCCGCCGCGCCCTACGACGCGCTACTGGCGGCGGATGTCCTCTACGAGCGCGAGGATGTGGCGCCGCTGCTGGAGCTGGCGCCCGCGCTGCTGCCGTCCGAAGCGACCTTCTGGCTGGCCGAGCCGGGACGCAAGGCCTCGCGCGCGTTCGTTGCGGCGGCGCTGGAGCGCGGCTGGCGCGACACCTCCAGCGAGCGCGAGCGCGCCTGGCCGCCCGATGGTGATGTGACGCGGGTGGCCATCCATCGCTTCATGCTGCCGTGAGCCTGGGCGCCAGCCGCCGTGTATATTATCATGATGATTGGCGTGGTCATCGCGCCGATGACTGGCGGCGGGACGGCGAAGAGTTTGGAAGAGGGTAGACGCTGATGCCACTGTACGAGTATTACTGCGCGGATTGCCGTGG
>DASVWQ010000170.1:0-11280 GCA_036393135.1 Ktedonobacterales bacterium | reverse complement strand
GCAGGCGGATGCCCGTCGGCGTGAAGCGCTCGATCTGGTCGGTAACGATGGACACCTTGCCCGCCCTGATCGCCTTGAAGAGGTCGGCGTCGGGAACCAGGCAGAGGCGCTGGTCCCAGGGATTGTAGGTCGGCGTGAAGTGCCGCTCGACATCATAGTCAGGGCCAAGCTGCTCGCCCGCCATCCGCACAATCGTCCGCTTGACCGCCGCTGGCCTGCGCCGCGCCAGCCCGAAGAAATACATCCCCAGCAGGATGTTCTTCCAGCGGGTCAGCAGGTGCGCGGGACGCTCTGGCAGGCGCCGCCGCAGCCAGTTGGCGATGGCGTCCTGCGAGGGGCGGGCCACGATATAGGTGGGCGAGCGCTGCAACATCGTGACATGCGCCGCGCGCTCGGCCAGCGCCGGAACCAGCGTCACCGCCGTCGCGCCGCTGCCGATCACCACCACCCGCTGGCCCGCGTAGTCCAGGTCGGCGGGCCACGCCTGCGGATGCACGATGCGCCCGGTGAAGTCCTCACGCCCCGGCCACTCCGGCGTGTAGCCCTGGTCGTAGTCGTAGTAGCCGGTACACATATAGAGGAAGGCGCAGGTGAACGTGACGCGCTCGCCCGGCCCGCCACCCTCCGGCTGGCGCTCGGCCTCGACCGTCCAGCGCGCCTCGGCAGAGGACCACGCCGCGCTGACCACCCGATGCCCGAAGCGAATCCGCTGGTCGATGCCATAGGCCGCCGCCGTCTCGCGGACATAGCTGAGGATGGCGGGGCCGTCGGCGATGGCCTTGGGGTTGGCCCAGGGATAGAATGAGTAGCCCAGCGTGTGCATATCGGAATCGGAGCGCACGCCGGGGTAGCGGAAGAGGTCCCACGTCCCGCCAATCGCGCCGCGCCCCTCCAGGATGAGATAGCGCTTGCCCGGCAGCCGTGTTTGCAGATAGTATCCGGCGGCGACGCCCGAGAGGCCCGCGCCGACGATCAGGACATCCACCTGCTCCGCCATGAAGCCGCTCCGTCCGCTCGCATGGGTCACATCAGCCCTTGCGCGTATGATAGTCCCGAATGCGGGGCTATGTCATCCCGTGCTACACTCTGGACGCTGGCTCCAGCGGCGTCGCCACGCGCCGGATTGCGTGACGCGCGAGACGACAGGGGAAGATGGAATGGAAGCGCACGCACGGCGGCCCCTCACTTTCGGCGTCAAGACGGCGCCGCAACACACCACCTATGACGACATGCTGCGCGTCTGGCGCGAGGCCGACGGTCTGCCGGAGATCGCGCACGCCTGGCTCTTCGACCACTTCATGCCGCTGGGCGCCGACCCCACCGGACCCTGTCTGGAGGGCTGGTCCACGCTGGCCGCCTTCGCCGCGCTGACTGAGCGCGTGCGCGTCGGGCTGATGGTCACGGGCAACACCTACCGTCATCCCGCCATCCTGGCCAACATCGGCGCGACGGTGGACATCATCTCACGTGGACGGCTGGACTTCGGCATTGGCGCGGGCTGGAACGAGCTGGAGCACGCTTCGTATGGCATCCCGCTGCCTACGCCGGGCGACCGCATCCGCGCGCTGGGCGAGGCCTGCGAGATCATCCGCCGGATGTGGACGGAGACAGCGCCGACCTTCGAGGGGCGCTACTATCAGGTCCACGAGGCGCGCTGCGAGCCAAAGCCCATCCAGAAGCCCTACCCGCCCTTCGTCATCGGTGGTAGCGGCGAAAAGCTGACGCTGCGGGTTGTCGCGCAGTACGCCGATGTCTGGAACTTCGTCGGCGGCTCGGTGGAGGAGTTCATCCACAAGAATACCGTCCTCGACGAGCATTGCGCCGCCATCGGACGCGACCCCCACGCCATCGACCGCTCGATCCAGCAGATGGTCAAGCCCGACGACCTGGCCGGAGCGCGCGAGTCGATTCGCGGCTACATCGAGGCAGGGGCGAACCACGTCCTGCTGAACCTCCGCGCGCCCTATCCTGAAGGCATCGTGACGCGCATGGTCAGCGAGATCGTGCGCCCGCTGACGGGCATGGCCTAGCGGGGCGAACACGTCTCCGCGCGCCGCCCCAGGCGCCTCCGCCGTGCGGTACAATCCGCATGTTGGGGCGCGCTTTCTGGCGTCCCACGGCCATCGGCGCCAGCGGGAGGAGACGCACGGGCATGATCTGTCCGCAGTGTGGAGCGACCAACGCCCCGGACGCGCGTATCTGCGCGACCTGTGGACGCGGGCTGCCGCGTGTCTGCCCCAACTGCGGCGCCATCAACCCGCCAGACGCGCGTTTCTGCAACCAGTGCGGCTACGCTCTCGACACTCCAGCCCCCACCGCTACGCCGATTGCGGCGCCCGCCGAGACCGAAGCCGGCGACACGCTGGAGGAGGAGTCGCAGCAGCGGCGCGTCGTCACCATCCTCTTCGCTGACCTCGCCAACTCCACCGCGCTCGCCGAATCGATCGACCCGGAGGAGCTGCGGGCGCTGCTGGCCGAGTTCTTCGCCGCGATGAGCCGCGAGATCAGGCGGCATGGCGGCTCGGTCGAGAAGTACATCGGCGACGCGATCATGGCGGTCTTTGGGCTGCCCATCGCCCACGAGGATGATCCGGTACGCGCCATCCGCGCCGCGCTCGACATGCAGGCCAGTCTCCGCACGCTCAACGCCAACCTGGCCAGCGCCGACGACGACGCCCCGCAGCTCAGCCTGCGCATCGGCGTCAACACGGGCGAGGTGGCCGCCGCCGTCGATGTCCGCGCCGGGCAGGACTTCCTCGTCACGGGCGACCCGGTGAACGTCGCGGCGCGGCTCCAGCAGGTCGCCGCCCCCGGCGCGATCCTCGTCGGCCCGCGCACCTATCGCAATGCGCGCGGCGCGGTGGAGTTCCACCAGGCGCCCGCCGTCGAGTTGCGCGGCAAGAGCCGTCCCGTCACCATCTGGGAGGTCGTCGGCCTGCTGGGCGACGACGAGGCGCCGACCGCCCGCGCGCGTGGCCGCGATGGCGCGCAGACCCCGCTGGTGGGACGCGAGGCCGAGATGGCCGTATTGGAGGCGGTAGGGCGCCGCATGATGCGTGAGCGCCGCCCGCACCTCATCACGATCATCGGCGCGCCAGGCGTCGGCAAGACCCGCCTGGCCCGCGAGTTCATCACGCGGCTGGGCGCCGAGATGACCAGCGCCGATGATGAGGACGAGCAAACGCGCAAGCGCCCGCTGCTGCTGGAAGGTCGCTGCCCGCCCTACGGCGAGGATGTCACCTACTGGCCGCTGACCGAGATGCTGCGCTGCTACGCCTGCTTCACCGCGCTGGAATCGCCAGAGAGCGCCCGCGCAAAGCTGCTGGAGGCCACCCGCGAGGCGCTGGAGACGGCGGGGCGCGATGAGAACCCGGAGATCATCGCCGCCTACCTCGGCCACACCATCGGCATCGAGTCGGAGGAGCGCCGCCGCGCGCTGCTCCCTGCCGATGCCGCGCAGCTCCAGGAGGGCGCGCTGAAGGCCTGGCGAACCTTCTTCGAGGCGCTGGCGGGCGCCCGCGGGCTGGTCGCGATGATCGACGACGCGCACTGGGCCGATGACGCGCTGCTCGACCTGCTCAGCTACGTCGCCACCCGCGCCACGGGCGTCTCGCTGCTCTTCACGCTGACCGCCCGTCCCGACCTGATCGAGCGGCGCCCGACCTGGGGCGGTGGCCGCCGCAACTTCGTGACGCTGGGGCTGGAGCCGCTCGCGCCCGACGACGCCGCGCGCATGCTGGATGCGCTGCTCCCAGGCCCGGCGGCGCCTGAAACCCTGCGCCAGGGCATCCTCAACAAGGCCGACGGCAACCCGTTCTACGTCGAAGAGATCGTGCGGATGCTGATCGACCGGGGCGCGCTGATGCAGGATGAAGCGGGCGGATGGCGTGTCGCGCCGGAGTGGGAGCAGAGCGAGGAGCTGCGCGATCCTGTCATCCCGGATACCGTGCAGGGCGTGCTGGCCGCGCGTCTCGATCTGCTCTCGCCCGCCGAGCGCGATGTCCTCCAGCATGCGGCGGTCATCGGGCGCTATTTCTGGCCCAGCGCGCTGCTCTACCTCGCCCGCCACCTGCGCTCCGAGGAGCTGGAGGCCGCCCTGCGCTTGCTCAGCGAGAAGGACCTGATCCACCCCAGCGAGCGCGCCTTCGCCAGCCTGACCGCGCCCGGCGAGACGACCTACACCTTCAACCACGCCCTCACCCGTGAGGTGGTCTATCTGGCCATCCCGCGCACGCGCCGCGCCCACGAGCACCAGCGCATCGCCGAGTGGCTGCGGCTGCTCTCGCAGGGCAGGCCGGGGCAGTTCGCCGAATTGCTGGCGCAACACGCCTATCGCTACTACACGCTGGCGAACCTCTCGCGCTCCCGCGACCAGGAGCGGCGGCTCCAGGTGCGCGAGCAGGTGGTGTCGGCGCTGCGCATGGCGGGCGACCAGGCGGTGGAGCGTCACGCGCTGGCCAAGGCTGACGCCTACTACACTGACGCGATTGACCTGCTGGGCGAGGACTTCGCGATGGGTGAGTCCGCGCTGGTAGTGGCGCTGCGGGTGGCGCGCGGGCAGGCGCGCTGGCTGGCCCTGCGCGCCGACGACGCCTGGGCGGACTACCGCGAGGCGCTGCGGGTCTGGGCCGCCACCTCCAGCGCCATGTCGCCCGTCAGCGAGCCAGCCGAGGCGTCGGGCGAGCGGGTGGGCGTGGCCGCGCCGGTCGCCGCGCGCAGAACCTCGGCGGCGCCTGACTTCTCGCCGCCGGAGCTGGAGCGCTCGCCGCTGATGCCCGCCACGCTGCCGCTCGACTGGCGCGAGCAGGGGATGCGCCTCTATCGCGTGCTGGCCCAGCTTCCCACCCGCTATCAGGGACTCTTTCGCCGCCTGCCGCCGCACGAGGAGCTGGCCGCCTACCTCGAAGAAGGCCTGCGGCTGGCCGAGAAGCTGGGCCAGCGCGACACCCCCGACTACGCCGAGCTGCTCACCGCCAAGAGCTTCCTCTGGTGGTCGTGGGCCGAGCGGCGCAGCGAGCGCGACCTGCTGGACGCCTACCGCAGCGCGCGAGAAGCCGTCCGCATCACGGAGGCCCACGAGGACGCCCGCGCCTCCTCCGCCGCGCTCGACGCGCTGGGCAACATCCAGAGCATCATGACCGACCTGAAGGGCTATCTGGAGAGCCAGAAGCGGCGTCTGCGTTGGATCGACGCGATAGACGAGCCGCAAGAAGTCGTGGACATCAACACCGAGGTCAGTCAGGCGTATCAACTGGTAGGCGACTTCGCGGAGGCGACGCGCTACGCTGAGGCCGGGCTGGCGGTAGCGAACGAGGTGGACGCCGATTCCCTGCGTGTGAAGGCGCTCTGGCGGCTGGTCATCGCGCGGTTCGAGTGGGACCACTGGGCCGAGGCGACCCAGGCGGGGGCCGACCTGCTGGCCCGCTCACAGGGCAGCGTGCTGAGTCAGTCGAATCATCAGCTCTGGGCGGTGCTGACGCTGGCGACCATCGCGGCGCGCACGGGCGAGGCCGATACCGCCGCGCGGCTGGCGCGCTCTAGCGCCGAGATTCGCGTCGCCACATCGCAATACGTCGAGCTGGCGCGGGCGCGGCTGGCCGTCGCGCGCGGCGAGCCACGCGAGGCCCAGCGCATCCTGCTGAACGCTCTGGAGAATCGCTCCGGGCGCCACAGCATGGCGGCGCTGATGGCGGAACTGGCGGAACTGGCGGCGCGCGGCGGCGACCTCGATCTCTACGACCGCTTCGGCGCGGAGGCGCTGGAGCTGGGCTGGCGCTCTGGCGCGCGAAAGGCGCTGGCCCAGGCGCTGCGGGCGCGGGCGATTGTCGGCGTCAGCGCGGGGCGCTGGGAAGATGCGCTGGCCGACGCGGAGAACGCCCTGGCGCGCTATCGCGAGCTGGGCTGCGCCTGGGAGGAAGCTCGCTCGCGCTACGTGCTGGCGGGCCTCTACCGACGGCGCGGCGAGACAGGCGATGATGAGCGCGCGGGCGAGGCGCTAACGGCGGCGCTGAGTCTTTTCGACCAGTTGCGGGCGGTGCGCGACATCGCACGCACGCGCTCGGCGCTGGCGGGTGGCGATGTGCGGCTGCCCTAGGAGACGGGCGGCGACGCATCAGGGGAAGGAAGGGCAGCGTGACTGGCGGCAATGATGCGCGCTACTGCCACCTGTGCGGGCAGCGGCTCAGCGGACAGTTCATCCAGTACACGAGCGGGCTGGCCGTCTGCCTGTCGTGCGAACGGACAGCCCCACGCTGCTCCCGCTGCAAGGCGCCCACCACCGCGACCGGCGCCACGGTTTCGCGGCGCGGCGCGCTGCTCTGCGCCCGCTGCTCGCGCGAGGCTGGTCGCTGCGACGCCTGCGGTGAGCCGCTGATTCACTCCTGGTCCACCTTCGAGGAGCTGGTTCCCACCGCTGCGCCGCGCCTCTTCTGCCCGGACTGCGTGGCCCACCGCCCGCGCTGCGACCTCTGCCAGGCGCCGCTCGACGCCCGCGCCCTGACCCTGACCGATGGCCAGTATCGCTGCCGACTCTGCGCGACCGAGCTGGTGGTTGGCGAGCCAGCCATTCGCCTGGTCTACACCGACGCCCTGCGCGAGGTGGGGCGCATCCTGGACCAGCCGCTGCGCCAGACGCCGCCACTGGAAATCGTGAGCCGACTGCGGATGGGCGAGACTCGCCGCGCTCATGCCGCCGACGCGGGCAGCGCCACTCGCCACAGCGGCGAAACAGCCCACGGGCAGCATGTGCTGGGCCTGTTCGTGCGCGCGAATGGTCGGTCGCGCATCTACATCGAAGCGGGGCTAACGCACGGGCTGCTGCTGGGCGCCCTCGCCCACGAACTGGGCCACGCCTGGCAGTCCGAGCAGCTTGGCGCGGCGGCGGGCGTGGTCGATCCAGAGGTGGGCGAAGGATTCGCCGAGTGGCTGGCGTATCACACGCTGCTGGCCAGTGGCAGGCGCGCCCTCGCCCAGCGCGCCCGCACGCGGCAGGACATCTACGGGCGCGGCCTGGCGCGGATGCTCGGCGTCGAGCGGTCGCGTGGGCGGGCCGCCGTGCTGGCGATTGCCCGCGCGGGTCGGCTGTAGCTCTGCCCCACGCGCCTGCGCGCCCGCTTCCAACCGGATTCGGGCGGCGCCATTAGAAGGGCTTCGATGGTACGATAGGTCGAAGACGTTTTGCGCGCATACCTGACGGGCGCGCGCTCCGACTACCGTAACAGGAGGAGAAGCCCAATGCGCAAGATCATCGTCTCGGAGTTTGTATCGCTGGACGGCGTGATTCAGGCGCCAGGCGGACCGGAAGAGGACACCGAGGGTGGTTTCACCCAGGGCGGCTGGACCCATCCCTACTGGGATGACGAGATCGGCGCCCACTTCAACCAGGTAATGAGCGAGAGCGACGCCTTTCTGCTGGGGCGCAAGACATGGCAGATCCACGGCGGCGCCTTCGAGCCGATGGCGGCGGGCGATCCGTTTGGCGACGTAATGAACGCGATGCAAAAGTATGTGGTCTCCACTACCCTCACGTCAGTCGACGCCTGGCGCAACTCTATCCTCATCCACGGCGATGAGAGCGCCATCCTGGAGGCGGTGCGCGCGCTGAAGGCGCAGCCGGGCAAGAACATCCTCATCGACGGCAGCAGCGTGCTCGTCCATACCCTGGCGCGGCATGGCCTGATCGACGAGTATTACCTGATGGTCTATCCGGTCGTGCTTGGGGGCGGCAAGCGGGTCTTCGCGGATGGAACGCCGCTCAACCTGCGCCTGGTCGAGGCTCGACCTCTCCCGTCGGGGGTTGTGCTAACCCACTATATGGTGGAACGCAACGCGCCCGAATAGCGAAGGATAAGGCATGTCCGCAGAACCGGAGACGCTGACCGAGGACCAACGACAGACGTTCGCCGGGCGCCTGGCGAGCGCGTTGGACGTGGGACAGGTGGTGACAGGCGCGCCCTGCGCCGCCTACGCCATTCAGGGGCGAGCGCCCGTAGCCGTCGCGCGCCCCGCCACGCTGGACGAGCTGACGGCGGCGCTGCGGCTGGCGGCTGAAGCGGGCGCCGCCGTCGCGGCGTGGGGCAGTGGCTCGCGTATGGCGCTGGGCTATCCGCCCGCGCGCCTCGATCTGGTCGTCAGCCTGGAGCGCATGAACCGCGTCGTCCACTATGACCCCGCCGACCTCACCATCACGGTCGAGGCGGGGATGACCCACGCAGCGCTGGCCGAGGCGCTCGCCCCCGCCCGCCAGATGCTCCCGCTGGACCCACCGCTGCCCGCCCGCGCCACCATCGGCGGCACGCTGGCCACTGGCGTCGTCGGGCTGCGGCGCGGCCTCTACGGTGGCCCGCGCGAGCTGACGCTGGGCATGCGGATCATCGACGCCGCCGGAGAGATTGGCGTCGCAGGCGCAGCCGTCGTCAAGAACAGCACCGGCTATGGCATGACGCGCCTCTATATCGGCTCACTGGGGACGCTCTGCGTCATCGCCGAGGCCAGCTTCAAGCTCGCGCCGCAGCCCGAAGCCGAGGCCACCATCCTCGCCACCACCTCTTCCTCGCGTCAGACGCTCGCCGCCGCCCAGGCTATCAGCGCGCTGGCCGTCCGGCCCGCCAGCCTGGTAGCGATGAGCCGCGCCGCCCTGCCCGAGTTGACGCGCCTCACACCCGACCTTGCCCGCAGCGAACTGCTGGCCATCCGCCTGCCAGGCAACGAAGCGGCGGTCCAGCGCGCCATCGCTGAGGCTGAGGCGGCGCTGGCCCACGCGGGCGCCCAGCCGCTGATGACCCTCCAGGACGCCGCCGCCCACGCCGAGTTCTGGGCCAGCGCCAACGACTTCGCCGCGCTGCGGGCGCATGCGCGCGAGGCGCTCGTCCGCGTCAATACCCCGCCCTCCGAGGTCGCCGAGGCGCTCGATACGGCTGCGGCGCTCACGTACAAGCACACCCTGCGTCTCGACTGGCTGGCCGACCTCGCTACTGGCACGCTCTGGCTGCGGCTCAGTCCCGACGGCGCGGCGGACGATAGCAGCGCCGCTGACGGCAGCGACGGCGCCTTCGCCGCCGCGCTGGGCGTAATCCTGGCGAGCCTCATCCAGCGCTGGGGGCTGGTCACGACGCTGGCCTGCCCGCCATCACTCAAGCGCGGGCTGCCGCTCTGGGGCTCCGACCCCGCCAGCGCCGCGCTGATGCGCGAAGTCAAGCGGCGCTTCGACCCCGCCCACCGCCTCAATCCGGGCCGCTACGCCGCTGGCATCTGACCTTCGCCGCAGTTATGGCGTGATGTGACGCCTCTGTCCGCGCGTAGTACCAGCCAAAGGACGTATCATGCGCGCGGATAGCCGCGACCGGGTGGGAACGGGAGGTTGGCGACCATTGAACACTCAGGCAATCTTCTTCCTCGGCGCGCTGGTGGGACTGCTGGTGATCGCGGGACTGGTCGTAGCCATCATGCGAAGCGACAAGGCGCGGCGCACGCCGCTCCACATTGCGCTCGCCGTCGCGCTCGCCGTATCGGTCATCGGCGGAGCGGCGTGGTTGCGCGCGGAGCAGTCGTCCACCGCGTCGGTCAATGCGAACCTCACGATCTTCACGTTGGGCCTCGACTGTTCCAGGGTGTCGGGCGACTGCGGCCTTCCCAATGCTCTCTATGCCCTACGCGCGGATACCGGAGCGACGCGGTGGGAGGCAGTCGAGCCAAAGCCGACCTATTTTGATGGCGCGACGCCGCTGCTCCACGACGGTATCGTCTATGCGTTCACTTATCCCGGCGCGTCAGCGACGATTGGCCCCATGGACAACGACATCCTGACCGCGTGGCGCGGTGGCGACGGCGCGCGGCTCTGGAGCGCGCGCGTCCTGATACCATGCTGCGAGGCTCCGCCGGTCTATGCGGCTGGCAATGCGCTGGCTATCCTTGATACGAGCGTGGCGGACAGCGCGGGAAATCTCACCTGGAACCTGCTACTCCTGAACGCCAGCGATGGCTCCAGAATCGGGATAACGCGCCTGCCTGAGAACAACCCGCCGACGGTCGCGGATGGCGTCGCGTATCAATGCCTGCCCAGCGGCGGGATCATCGCCACACGCGTGAGTGATGGCGCGATGCTGTGGCGTTCGCCCGCGCCCGCCGCCGCCAATCAGCTCGATCCCATTTGCGACGTGACCGTGGCAAACGGAATGGTCTTCGCGGCTGCC
Organism: Ktedonobacterales bacterium; assembly: GCA_036393135.1. Lineage (GTDB taxonomy): Bacteria > Chloroflexota > Ktedonobacteria > Ktedonobacterales > JADMIN01 > JAKAIY01. The sequence continues at coordinate 1,090 of DASVWQ010000170.1, read as the reverse complement.
ACCACTGGCAGTAATGGTGGCGCCAGCGCGAACGGCCAGGTGATAGCGGTGAGCGCCGCCACCGGGCAGACGTTCTGGCGCTACGCGACGCCGACGCCACATCCACTTGCCGTCGGCGATGGCCTGGTCGTGCTGGGCGAAGGCAATCGCTATTCGCCCTCGACCATCGTCGCGCTGCGAGTCAGCGATGGCGCCGTCGCCTGGCGTCATCAGGGATTGCCATCCCCACCCATGGTCAGAGGATTTTCGCCGTTTCCCGCTGTGGTAGCAGGCGCCGGTCTCGTGCTGCTCGGAGGAAGCTTCACTGGCCTGTTGGCGCTGCGCGCGGACAACGGAAACATCGCCTGGCGGATCGACGACGATAGCCTCGTCTTCAATCCGATTGGCGTAGACAACGACACTGTCTTCGTGCGATCCAGGCCATTTGGATTAGCAGGTCTCCTCTCCTTGCCGTTCAACGGTAGCGTCGCCGCTCTGCGGGCCAGTGATGGCTCGCCCTACTGGCAGACGACCCTGGATGTACAGAACCAGGGTCCCATCCCCATCGGCTCCGTCTGACCCCTACTTTTGCTCACCCACACCGCCCGATACGTTAGGTGGCACGACCGATGCGCCAGACATCGCCCTGTAGCCCGCGGCCGCCCGACCAGGCGGCTGTGCGGCGTGGGCGAGCGTGTAGAGCGACTAGGAGGAACCAACTATGGCGCAACCACCGACTCTGGAGCAAACCATCCCGCAGCGCCTCGCCATCGAGGATATCGTGCTGGTCGCGGCGCCGGTCGAGGAGGTGTATCAGCAGTGGAGCGACGTGAGCCACTTCTCCGACCTCATGCGCAACGTCAAGAGCGTGACACCACTGGGCGACCATCGCTACCACTGGATCACCAGCTTCTTTGGGCAGCGGCAGGAGTGGGACGCGACTGTCACGACCGACGCCGAGCGCCGTATCATCACCTGGCGCAGCGTCGCGGGTGACGAAAGCAACGGCGACCTGAGCTTCACGCCGCAGAACGACGGCGCGATCACCGAGGTGCGGCTGCGTATGGAGGTCGCACCGCCCCAGGGCCTCGCGCCGCAGCGAGTAGACAGG
>DASVWQ010000169.1:0-4038 GCA_036393135.1 Ktedonobacterales bacterium | reverse complement strand
CGAGGCGATTGGCAATCCAGCGACCATGCGCGACGCCTTTAGCACGCTGCGCCCCGGTGGGCGGCTGGTCGTCGTGGGGTACAGCGACCAGGAGGTCGCGCTCAACGCCGGGCGAGTGATGTACCGCGAGATGGAGATTCGTGGCAGTCTTGGCTGTCGTCCGGTCGATTATCCCCGCGTGATCGAGCTTGCCCGCACGGAGCGCATCGAAGTCGCCTCGCTCGTGACAGCGCGTTTCCCGCTCGAAGCGATCAACACGGGCCTCGATACGCTGCGCGCGGGGCGCGGCATCCGCTCCGTGGTAGTCATGGAGTGAGGAGGGCGGAGACATGAGCGGCGCATACGAGTTCCTCCACCTTGCCGTCGCGGAGGGGGTGGCGACGATCACGCTCGACCGACCGCCACTGAATGTGCTGACCATCGCGATGAACCGCGAGCTGGAAGACGCGCTGGAGCGCGTAGCCCAGGATCAGCGCCTGAAGGCGATCGTGCTGCGGGCCGAGGGCAAGGTGTTCTGCGCGGGCGTTGACGTGGCCGACCATACGCCCGAACGGGTGGACGAGATGATCCGTGGCTTTGGCCGCCTCTTCACCCGCCTGCGCATGGCGCCCGCGCCGACGATTGCCGTCGTGCATGGCGCCGCGCTCGGCGGCGGGACTGAGCTGGCGATTGGCTGCGATCTGGTCCTGGCAGGCTCATCCGCTCGCTTCGGCCAGCCTGAGATCAAGCTCGGCGTCTTCCCGCCCATCGCCGCCACCTACTTCCCGCGCCTGATCGGCTACCAGCAAGCGGCGCGGCTGATCCTGACAGGCGAACCAATCTCCGCTGAGGAGGCGCTGCGCTGGGGGCTGGTCACTGCGGTCGTCCCTGACGCGGAGCTGACAGCGCGGCTGGACAACCTGCTCGGCCAGTTGTGCGGCCTGAGCGCCGCCGCCCTCCGCCTGGCCAAACGCGCCCTGCTCATGGGCGCCACTGGCGAAGGCGCTGGCGCGCAGGGCGCCATCGAGCGCCTGTATCTCACCGACCTCATGGCGACCGCCGACGCCCGCGAGGGCATCCAGTCCTTCATGGAGAAACGCCAGCCCGTCTGGCGTAACGAATAGCGTCAACCGCGCTCAGCGCCCAGTCTCCGCATCTACGACACACCTGGATGTCGCGGCGTCACGCGCTCCACATGCGACGCCAGCGAGGAGGCCACTATGGTAGTTGACATCGAATCGTCACTCACGGATATACTCGCGCGCTGTCACGAGTTGAGCCTGCGCCAGGAGATTCCCCCAGATGAGGCAGGCGTGGCGATTGGCTATTTCCCGGTCTACTTCCCTGAGGAGATCGTCCATGCCGCCGGACTGCGGCCCCATGCGCTGCTGGGTGGCGGCAACCGCATCGAGGTGCGCTACGCGGACGCGCGTATCGGCTCGTTCGTCTGCTCCATCTGCCGCAGCACAACTGAGCTTGGGCTGAACGGCTCGCTCAACGGGCTGGGCGGCTTCTTCGCGCAGCCCATCTGCGACGCCGCCAAGCACATGGCTGGCATCTGGGGGCGCAACTTCCCGCAGCAGGACCCGCAAATCCTGGCGCTGCCGCAGAACGTCAACTCTCCGGCCGCCGCGCGCTATGTCTACGACGAGTACCAGCGGCTGCGCGGCATCCTGGCGGACAAGGTGGGGCATGCGATCACCGACCAGGCCATCCGCGAGAGCCTGGCTGTGTATAACGAGAACCGCCGCCTTCAGCGCGCGCTCTACGCGATCAAGCGTGACGACCCGGCCCGTCTCTCCGCCGTCGAAGCCTATCTGCTCGTCCGCGCTGGCACGCGTATCCGCCGCGAGGAGCACAATGCACTGCTGGCCGAGACCCTGCGCCTGCTGCCACAACGCCGCGTCCGTCCGATGGACAAGCCGCGCGTGGTCTTCCTCGGTGGCTTCTGCGAGCAGCCGCCGCTGGAGATGATCGAGACTATCGAAGATGTCTGCTTCATCGTCGATGATGACCTGCTGATTGGCCAGCGCTGGATCACTGAAGATGTCCCCGAAGATGGCGATCCGGTCTGGGCGCTGGCGGAGAGCTACATTCAGCGTTCGGCGGCCAGTCCGGTGCAATACGACGCGCGCAAGCCCAAAGAGGACACGCTGTTGGCGATGCTGCGTGCGGCCCGCGCCGACGCCGCCATCATCTCCGCCGCGAAGTTCTGCGAGCCGGGTCTCGACGATCAACTGGCGCTCTCGCGTCGGCTCGACCGCGAGAAGGTTCCCTGCCTCGTGCTGGAGTTCGAGGAGAAGATGACCAGCTTCGAGCAGATGGCGATGCAGGTCGAGACGTTCGCCGAGTCGCTGCTGTTCGATTAGGAGACTCCCATGGCCGCTACCACCAACTCCACGCAGGGCGCGGACGCGCGCGCCGTCGGGCAGCGCCTCGTCAACCAGTGGCTGGCGAACGTCAATTCCGCGCCTGAGCGTGGCCAGCCCGTCGCGTATGTCTTCGTGATGGGCAACGCCGTCGAAATCCTGCGTGTCTTCGGCTTCGAATTGGTCTTCCCTGAGATCAACTCGCTGCAGACAGGGGTGCGCAAAGCCGCGCCGGAATATCTCGCCAAGGCGGAAGATTACGGCTTCTCGCCGGATGTCTGTAGCTACGTCAAGGCCGATGTCGGCCTGATGCTGAGCGAGATGGCGCATCCTTCCGGAATACGCATTCCCAAGCCCGATCTCGCCATCGCCTCCAGCCTCTGCAATGTCTACATCAAGTGGGCGGAGATATGGGAGCGCCATTTCGGCGCGCCAGCGTTCGTGCTGGACATCCCCGGCAAGCGCTTCGCCACCTGGAAGCCGATCCCCGGCACGGCGCAATACGACGCCGACAAGCGCTGGGTCGAGGGCCAGCTGAAGGACCTCATCGCCCAGTGCGAGCGGATTACCGGCAAGAAATTCGATCCTGACCGGCTGGCCGAAGTCGAGGCGAACGTCAACGAAATGGTGCGCCTCTGGGTGGAGATCCTCGACCTCAACCGGCAGCGCCCCGCGCCCTACAACTCCATGCTCGATGGCCTGACCTATATCGGCGTGCTCAACGCCTGGCGCGGCACGCCAGAGGGCGTCGCCTACATGCGCCTGTTGCGCGATGAGGTCGCCGGGAAGGTGGCGCGTGGCGAGGGGCGCGCGGCGAACGAGCGTTTCCGCCTGATCTTCAGCGGCACGCCCTGCTACGTGAACATGCGACGCCTGGTCGAACTGTTCGAGACGCATGGCGGGGTCTTCGCCGCATCGGACTACCTGACCTACGCCGCTGGCGGCCTCGATAGCAGCGGCCTCTTCTACGATCCGTCACGACCGCTGGAAAGCCTCGCCGAAGTGACGACGCTCGCCTCGCAGCTTGGCCTGTCCAACCACTTCTTCTCGCACCACACGCTGGCGCAACAGGTCAAGGACTACGCCGCCGACGGCATCGTCTACCACGGCATCAAAAGCTGTCGCACCGTCGCCACGAGCATGGCGGACAACCGCGAGTACTTCACCACCCGCTACGGGCTGCACACCCTCTACATCGAATCGGACCTGATCGACCCGCGCTACTGGTCAGACGCGCAGATCAAGAACCGCGTTGACGCCTTCTTCGAGGTGCTGGAGCAACGGGCGCTGCTGAAAGGCGGTGAGTGAGATGCTGTACGTCGCGGGCGTTGATGTCGGCTCGACGCAGGCCAAAGCCATTGTGCTGGATGAGCGAGCGCGCGTCGTCGGGGAGGCGATCCTCGATGTCGAGATGAACATGAGCACCGCCGCCCAGCAGGTCTTCGATCTCGTGGTGGCGAACGCCAATCTGAGCCCGGACGACATCGCGTTCACCGTCGCGACCGGCTACGGGCGCTACCGCGTGACCTTCGGCGATATGCAGGTCACCGAGATCAGTTGCCATGCGCGCGGCGCCACCGCCGAGTTCCCGAAGACGCGAACCGTGCTCGATATTGGCGGCCAGGACACCAAGGCGATTCGCATCGGCGACGCCGGCGAGGTGGTGGACTTCGCCATGAACGACAAGTGC
>DASVWQ010000168.1:0-3171 GCA_036393135.1 Ktedonobacterales bacterium | reverse complement strand
CCCGTCCTGGCCAGCAGCGTCTGCGCTCGCTCCGAGAGGCGCCGGGGATTCGCGGTGATGACGATGAAGGCGAGGCGGTTCCAGAGAGTGGGGTGGGCCTCAGCGGCGAAGAGCGTCTCCTCGCCGCTCATCTGCGGCATCCACATATCGAGCAGCACGACGGTTGGGTCGCTGGCTGCCCATATCTTCTTCAGCGCGTCCGCTCCATTCGACGCCTCGTCCACATCGTAGCCCTCGTCGCGGAGCATCACGCCGAGGGTCTCGCGGATACCCGCGTCGTCATCTACTATCAATACGCGCACGTGGCGTTCCATCCTGTCTAGGGTTTGGTCTGTCTCGCGTGTGGCGTGGGTCGCCCGTCTACCAGTCAGACGGCATTCGCTCCCACGCCAGTCTCTGCGGCGCATCGCAACTGTGGCGCCGAAAACAGTGGCGCGCCTTTCTCCACGCGGGGAGGGGCGCGCCGTGTCCTCGCGGAACTAGCCCTGGCGACCGTTGGCCCTGGTGTCCTCAGCGGCGCGCCCGTTGCGTCCCGACTGGCCCGGCGCCGCGCCTGCGCTGGCAGTCACTTCAGCCGTCGGGCTGATACGGTCAACGCCCTGCTCTTCGGCGCGCTGGACCGCCGCCGCGACGAGGCCCCGGAAGAGCGGGTGCGGGCGCGTCGGGCGGCTCTTGAACTCCGGGTGGAACTGGCTCGCCACGAACCACGGATGGCCGGGCAGCTCGATGATCTCCACCAGCTTGTTGTCCGCCGACTTGCCGCTGAAGCGCAGGCCAGCAGCCTCCAGGCGGCGGTGATAGGCGATGTTGACCTCATAGCGATGGCGGTGGCGCTCGAAGACGATGGCGTCGCCATACGCCTCGGCGACCTTGCTCCCCGGCGTCAGGCAGCAGACCCACTGGCCCAGTCGCATCGTGCCGCCCTTATCGGAGACGCCGCGCTGGTTGGGCATCAGGTCGATCACCTTGTCGGGCGATTCGGGGTCGAACTCCGAGCTATTGGCGTCGCTCAGGCCCAGCACATTGCGCGCGAACTCGACCACCGCGACCTGCAAGCCCAGGCACAGCCCCAGATACGGAACGTTGTGGGTGCGGGCGTAGTTGGCTGCGCGAATCTTGCCCTCAATCCCGCGATGGCCGAAGCCGCCCGGCACGATGATGCCATCCGCCGCCGCCAGGCGGGGCGCGTACTCGTCCCAGTCGGTCTCCAGCTTCTGCGAGTCGATCCAGTCGATGCGCGTATCCACGCCCAGCGACCAGCCCGCATGCGAGAGCGCCTCCACTACCGACATATAGGCGTCGTGCAGTTCGACATACTTGCCGACCAGCGCGATCCGTACGAAGGGCTTCTCGGCGTGGATGCGCCCGACCAGTTCGCGCCAGTCGTCGAGCTGCGGCTCGTGGGCCAGCTCGCCCAGCCCCAGCTTCTCCACCAGGAACTCGCCCAGCCCGGCGTCTTCCAGCATCATCGGCACCTCGTAGATGCTGCTGGCTGTCTCCAGCGGCACCACCGCGCGGCGCTCGATATTGCAGAAGAGGGCGATCTTATCGCGCAGGTCGCCCGCCACAGGATAGTCCGAGCGGCAGAGAATAACATCGGGCTGAATGCCAGAGCGCAGCAGTTCTTTCACGCTGTGCTGGGTCGGCTTGGTCTTCAGCTCTTTGGTCGCGCCGATGTAGGGGAGCAGGGTGACGTGCAGGTAGAGCGTGTTGTCGCGCCCCAGGTCGTTGCGCATCTGGCGGATGGCTTCGAGGAATGGCTCGCCCTCGATGTCTCCGACCGTGCCGCCAACCTCGACGATGATGACATCGGCGTTGGTCTGCTCCGCGAGGGTGCGCATGCGCGCCTTGATCTCGTTGGTGATGTGGGGAATGACCTGAATGGTGCCGCCGAGGTAGCCGCCGCGCCGCTCCTTGCCGATCACCGCCGCGTAGACCTGGCCGGTGGTCACGTTGCTGGCCTGGCTGGCGCCCTCGTCGGTAAAGCGTTCGTAGTGGCCCAGGTCGAGATCAGTCTCGGCGCCGTCATCCGTCACGAAGACTTCGCCATGCTGGAAAGGCGACATCGTGCCAGGGTCCACATTGATGTACGGGTCCAGCTTCATCAGCGCGACCGTCAGCCCGCGCGCCTTCAGCAGCCGCCCGATGCTGGCGACGGTGATGCCCTTGCCTACCGACGAGACGACGCCACCGGTCATGAACAGATACTTCGGCATGTCCTCTTCCCCCTGGAGCTACGCTCCGCACACCGCGCGGCCCTCATCCGCGCCGCGACTTCGCCTGCGCCGCGTCCACCGATTGAACACGGCAACAATAGAGAGAGGGGCCAGGTCCCCCGTAGTGGTGTGACCCTGGCCCCTCTGCGCATCTTGACTACCCTCGGTAATTCAGCAATGCTATTTGCGTTTCCGCCGGGAGCGATGATGTCGTGATGGAGAGTTTGGCGACCGGCTCTGGCGGTTCCACCCCCATCTCCTTACAGAACTTCTCGACCCCATCCAGTTGCGACCCGTTCGGTTTGTAGGCGGGGGTCGCGTAGTGCATGGGGATGATGAGGCGTGGCGAGAGCTGCGCGATGACCTCGGCGGCCTGCTCGGCGTTCAGCGCGTTGCCACCGCCAACCGGCACGAGCAGCACATCGCAGCCTTCCAGCGCCTCCTGCGCGCGATTGTCGAGCTTGTCGCCCAGGTCGCCCAGGTGGCAGAAGTGAATGTCGTCCATCGTGATCAGGTAGGCGGTGTTGCGTCCCAGCCGCTTGCCGCGCTCTTCGTCGTGGAAGGTCTGTACACCGGAGATCAGCACTTGCTTGATCTCATACTCGCCCGGCCCATCCACGATCTTCGGCTCGCCCGCGATGCCGCCGACATGGCTATGCCCCGGATGCTTGTGGCTCACGGTGATGATGTCGGCGGAGAGGCGACCGATAGAGTAGCCGGTAGAAGGCGCCGGAGGATCCGTCAGCACGGTGGCGTCTTTTCCGCGCAATCGAAAACACGAGTGACCCAGCCAGGTCAATTCCATGAAGAGCAAGCTCCCTGCTGGCCGCGAACGCGCAGGCCCCTGACATAGCGGTGGGCGGGGTCCTGCCAACGCGATACGCGCCAAGCCCCGCCCTGACGGTTAGTGTATCATATTCCCACGCGGGGCGCCAGATGGATGTTGGCGTCGCGC
>DASVWQ010000167.1:0-9255 GCA_036393135.1 Ktedonobacterales bacterium | reverse complement strand
AGTGGCTGGTCAGCTCGCGCAGGCCCGCAAGGAAGCCGTCAACAGGCGGAACGCAGCCCATGTTGCCCGCCACCGGCTCGACGATGATCGCGGCGATGTCGTCGGGGTAGCGCTCGAAGGCCGCGCGGGTCGCCGCGAGGTCGTTGTAGGGGGCGACCAGCGTTTCCGCCGTCGCTCCAGGCGGCACGCCGGGGCTGTCGGGCGCGCCCAGCGTCAGCGCGCCGGAGCCTGCCGCCACCAGCAGCATATCGGCGTGGCCGTGGTAGCCGCCCGCGTACTTGATGATCTTCGTGCGGCCGGTGTAGGCCCGCGCCACCCGCAGCGCGCTCATCGTGGCCTCGGTGCCGGAGTTGACGAAGCGGACCAGCTCGATGCTCGGCACAGCCTCGATGACCAGCTCGGCCAGGCGCGTCTCGGCGGCGGTTGGCGCGCCGTAGCTCGTGCCGCGCTGGGCGGCTTCAGTGATCGCCGCGACGACGCGCGGATGGGCGTGGCCGAAGATCAGCGGCCCCCATGAGCCAACGTAGTCGACATACTGGTTGCCGTCCACATCATAGAGGTAGGCTCCGGCGCCGTGGTCGATGAAGACTGGCTGGCCGCCGACAGCCCGGAACGCGCGGACTGGACTATTCACGCCGCCGGGGATCACCTGGCGGGCGCGGGCAAACAGCTCCTCGGAGCGGGAAAGATTCATTAGTCAGCGCAAGCCCTTCTGGCCGCATCCCAGCGTCCGGGAGGCGCGGCGATATATGCGCGGCATGGCCCCTGCGCCATCCGCCCGCATGCCGCCATTGTACTCCGTGGGCAGGCTCGCGCGGCGAGTGTCACTGCTTCAGGTTGGCGTCGATGTATTTGGGGATGGCGCTCCAGTCGCCATTCTGCGGTAGCAGGATGTCCTGCCCATCGTTGCTGACCGCGTTGACCAGCACATTGTTGGTGGTCAGGCCGATGCGCGCGGCGTGATTGAGGTCGAACTTCAGGAAGAGCGCGCTCAGGTCGGCCAGCGAGAGGTTCGAGTAGAGCGTCTTCTGGAGCGCGTCCATCGCGGCGGGCAGGTCATGCCAGGCGCTCGGACTGCGCAGCCGCTCGATGATCGCGCGGATCAGCAGTTGCTGGCGGGCGGCGCGGCCAAAGTCGGTGCCCTCGATGGCTGGCGAGAGGACATAGCGGGCGCGCGCGTACTGGAGCGCCTGGAGGCCGTTCATGTGCTGCATGCCCTTGGTGAACTGCTTGGGCCAGCCGTGGCCGGGCGGATAGTTCAGGACGATGGTGCGCGGCACGTTGACATCGATGCCGCCGATGGCGTCGATGAGCTGGCGGAATCCCTGGAAATCAATTGTCATGAAGTAGGGGATGTCCAGTCCGGTGATCTCGCTGACCTTCGTGGCGGCCTGCGCGCCGCCCGCGAGCTGGCCCGGAGGGAGCTTGCCACCGTTGGAGTCGTAGCCGTTGTAGTAGGCTTGCTCGAAGGCGTCGTTGAGCTTGGCGTAATTGCCAGAGTTGGGTGGAATCTGCACCCAGAGGTCACGCGGCACAGAGATCAGCGTGGTGGCGTGGTCGCCTGGCACGAAGCTGAGGACCATCATGCTGTCGGTCAGGTAGGGGCCATCCCAGCCCGCGCCGCCATAGCCCATCACGAGGACGTTGACCCGCCCGGCGCCGCTCATCAGACCGGTCTGGGTGCTAAGCGGCGGCTGCGACGAGATGGCCGCGCCAAACGCCAGCGTGCGGCGGGTGATCGGGATCAGCGCGACGACGATGGCGGCCAGCAGCAGCAGGATCACGCCTGCGATGACGCGGCGGCCCGGACCCCGGCGGATGGCGCGGGTGCGTGTCGCGGCGCGGCGCGGCGGCTGCGGCGGGAAGTCGCCGCGTGGGGCCAGCGGTGGCGAGCGACGCGACTTGACCTGAGTGGGCGCGTCGGGGCCGTAGACGCCCAGCGGCGCGCGGCGTGGCGCGGGCAGCGTCGGCTCATCCCAGCCATCGCCGTCATAGGAGCCTGGCGTGTAGGGCATTGTGGACGATCCTTTCCAGCGCTCTTCCCTGGCAGGCAAGCGCATCTCGTCATAAGCGCTCTTGCGTACCGTACCCCTCGCGGTGAGCGCGGCGCAAGTCGCGTAGGTCACATTTCGGCGTATGCCGCAGCGCCGATATTGGGGCTTGCGTTTTGGCGGGAGCCTGCTACAATGGCGCGACTGGCGCGCTTGCGCCGGAACTGCTGGCGGATATGCCTGCTCAACGGAGAGCGAGAATCTCGGCAAGGAGAATCCAGCGATGGCGGCGAACGCATCAGCGATGACGGCGACGCAGTACGGCGCGCCGATTGGCGAGTATCGTGGCGGCAAGGCGAATATCTTCCTCATCATCATCGGAGTGGCGCTCCTCGTGGCTGGCGCGCTCTGTGCGCTGACGGCTGCCAGCTTCAGCGCACAGGGCGACGCTTCGAGCGCGGTGGGGCTGGCAATCGTGGCGGTGGTCTTCATCGCGGCAGCGGTCTACGCCTTCTGGACGGTCTTCACCTGGCGCGGCGCGCATGCCCGGCTTTTCGAGCGCGGCTTCGTCCTCGCGCGCGCGGGCAAGACGATGACCGCGCGCTGGGAAGACATCGCCAGCGTCACCGCGAAGGTCGTCCGCATCCGCTACAATTTCATCCCGGTCTGGACTTCGCACAAGTACACGGTGGCGCTGGCGAACGGCGAGACATTCCTCATCAACAACGGCTTCGGCAAGGTCGGCGCGCTGGGCGACGCAGTGCAGCGGATGTCGGCGAACGCGCTGCTGCCACGCGCGATTGGGGCGTATAACAGCGGCGCGACGCTACCCTTCGGCAGGCTCAGCGTGAACCAGGCGGGCATCTCGAATGGCAAAGAGACGCTGCCCTGGAGTGATCTGGAGCGCGTGACCTTCGGCAACGGCCTGCTCCTCGTCATGCGCAAGGGCAAGCGGCTGCGTTGGGCCTACACGCCCGTCCGCGCGACACCCAACGTCTATGTGCTGGTCGCGCTGGTGAACTATATCCAGCGCGGCATCCGGTAGGTGACAGCGCGCCAGCCTGCCGCTTTGACAGGCGGCGCAACGTGACATATACTGAGCGGGTAGAATATGGCAAAGACCCGGAGGAGTAGGCGAGCCGCTGGTCCAGTCAGAGACGGAAGCGCTCAGGTGCGAGCTTCCGCTGGGCAGCCCGCCGAAGTGACCGGGTAGCCTGCGAGGTGAGCGCGGACGCGCCAACTCCCCGGCGACGGGTGAGCGGCGTGCGGCGGTGAGTCTCGCGCGGGTTGCGCCCGTTAGCGCGCGTCTGAGGCGGCGGCGTGTCTGGCCTTGCCCTGATCGTCTGATCTCTCCCCGGCGCGCCCCGCGAACCAAGGTGGAACCACGAGCGCCTTCCCTCGTCCTTGACAGGGGAAGGCGCTTTTGTCTGGAGGAAAGGGCAGTTGTTCCATGAGTACCGACACCAGCGACATCGCGGAGAACACCACTCCGCGACGCCTCGACCAGATCCCCAGGGCCTATGAGCCGGGAGCGGTCGAGCAGCGCCTCTACGCCTGGTGGGAGCGCGAGGGCTATTTCCGTCCGCGCCCCAGCAGACATCCCGACCGGCGACCCTTCGTCATCAGCATGCCGCCGCCTAACGTGACGGGCGCGCTGCACCTGGGTCATGCCATCACCTCGACCCTCGAAGACATCATGATCCGCTATCACCGCATGATCGGTGATGAGACGCTGTGGGTGCCTGGCGAGGACCACGCGGGCATCTCGACCCAGACCGTGGTCGAGAAGGCCATCGCCAAAGAGGGGACCAACCGCCACGAGATGGGGCGCGAGGCGTTTGTCGCGCGCGTCTGGCAGTGGGTCTACCAATATCGCAGCAACATCCAGAACCAGCACCGCCGCCTGGGCATCTCCGCCGACTGGGAGCGCGAGCGCTTCACGTTGGACGAGGGGCTGGCCCGCGCCGTCCGCGAGGTCTTTGTCCGCCTGTACGAGGAGGGACTGGTCTATCGCGCCGAGCGCATCATCAACTGGTGTCCGCGCTGCGTGAGCGCCATCTCCGACCTGGAGGTCGAGACCGAGAACACGCCTGGCAAGCTCTACTACGTCCGCTATCCGCTGGAGCCAATCGCGGGCGAGAAGGAGCCACGCGCCATCACGGTCGCCACGACCCGGCCGGAGACGATCCTGGGTGATACCGCCGTCGCCGTCAATCCCGACGACCCGCGCTACCAGGACCTCATCGGGCGCATGCTGATTCTGCCGATCATGAACCGCCGCATCCCCATCGTCGCCGACGCGGCGGTGGAGCGGGACTTCGGCACAGGCGCCGTCAAGGTCACGCCCGCCCACGACCCGACCGACTTCGAGATCGGCCAGCGCCACGGCCTGCCCAGCATCCAGGTGATCGACTTCGACGCGCGAATGACCGACGCGGCTGGCCCCTTTGCCGGGCAGGACCGCTACGAGGCGCGCAAGAACGTCATCGCCGAGTTCGCGCGGCTGGGCCTGCTCGACCGCGAGGAGGACTACATCGTCCCGCTGGCCACCTGCGAGCGCTGCGGCACGATCATTGAGCCGCTGATCTCGATGCAGTGGTGGGTCAAGATGGCGCCGCTGGCGACGCCCGCGCTCAACGCTGTCCGCTACGGCCAGACGCGGATCATCCCGCCGCGCTTCACCAAGACCTACACCGACTGGATGGAGAACATCAGGGACTGGAACATCTCGCGCCAGCTCTGGTGGGGGCATCGCATCCCAGTGTGGTACTGCCAGAACTGCGACCAGATCACTGTCGCGCGCGAGGACCCGACGACCTGCCCGAACTGTGGCAGCGAGCGGCTGGAGCAGGACCCTGACGTGCTCGACACGTGGTTCAGCTCGTGGCTCTGGCCGTTCAGCACGCTGGGCTGGCCAGACGACACCGAGGACCTGCGCCGCTACTATCCGACGAGCGTGCTGGAGACGGGCTACGATATCATCTTCTTCTGGGTCGCCCGGATGATGATGTCGGGCTGCCATTTCATGGGCGTCGCGCCGTTCCACACGATCTACCTGCACGGCCTGGTCCGCGACAAGCTGGGCCGCAAGATGAGCAAGTCGCTGGGCAACGGCATTGACCCCATCGACATGATCGAGAAGTATGGCGCCGACGCGCTGCGCTTCACGCTGGTCACGATCAGCACGCCGGGCAACGATACCAAGCTCGACGAGACGCGCATCGCAGGCAACCGCAACTTCGCCAACAAAATCTGGAATGCGGCGCGCTTCGTCATGGGCCAGACGGAGGGCGTGGGGGGCGGCATTCCGGCGCCGGAAGCGCTCCAGCCGAAGACGCTGGCCGACCGCTGGCTGCTCAGCCGGCTGGCGCGGCTCACCGCCGAGACCACCCGCCTGATGGAGGAGTATCAGTTTGGTGAGGCGGGCCGCCAGCTCTTCGAGTTCTTCTGGTCGGAGTACTGCGACTGGTATCTGGAAATCGCCAAGGGCCAGCTCCAGGACGAGAAGCTGCGCGAGAATACCGCGCGGATTCTGCGCTCGGCGCTGGACACGTCGCTGCGCCTGCTGCACCCCTTCATGCCGTATCTGACGGAGGAGGTCTGGCAGCATCTCTGGGCGGAGGAGCCAGAGGCGGCGCGCCCGGCGACCGCGCTGATTGTCGCGGCGTGGCCTGAGCTGGATGCGACGACGGCGGCGCGGCTGACCGACGCGGGGGCCGAGGAAGAGTTCGCGCTGCTCCAGGAGATCATTACCCGCATCCGCGACGCGCGCAAGCAGATCAACGATGTCCGCCAGGAGCAGCAGAAGCCAAAGCTGCCGCGTGTCGGGGTGATCCTGGCGGGCGGCAAGCGGACAACTCTGCTGAAGCGGGAGGCGGCGCTGATCGAGCAGCTTGCCGCGACGGAGCCGCCACGCATCGAGCGCAAGCTGGCGACGAAGCCAGCGCAGTCGATGGCGCTGATCGCGGGCGGCGTCGAGATCTACATCCCGGTCGCGGACCTTTTCGACATCGAGCGTGAGGTCCTGCGGATCGACGAGCAGATCAAGGCGGCGCGGGCAGCCATCGCACGGACGCAGGGTATGCTGGCGAACGAGAACTTCGTCACCCGCGCCCGGCCCGATGTCGTCCAGAAGGAGCGCGACGCGCTCGCCGCCGGAGAAGATACCCTCGCCCGGCTGGAGGCGCAGCGCCGCGATCTGGCGGGCTAGCCTCCATCCCGCGCGCTCAGGAGGGCCAGCCTATCCGCCATCGCGCGGAGTGGCTGGCCCTCCGTCCATTTCTCCCGTCCGCATGGTCAGCGACGGGCGCGACTTGCTATACTCGCTCTGGCGTATGGTTAAGGAAGCGCTTGGAAGGATGACGCATTGAAAGCCGCGCTGCGGACGCTGGCGATTTATCTGGTCGCGCTGGTCAACATTGGCTCGACCTTGTTACCGGTCTGGCCCCGGCGCTTTCTCCTGCTGACGAGCGTGTTGCCGGTGCGGGCTACGCTGGCGGCGCAATACCTGACCCTCTGCGCGGGCGCGCTGATGCTGCTGCTGGCCAGTCCTGCCGCGCGAGGCCATCGCCGCGCCGCCTGGACGCTGATGGCCTGCGCGCTGCTCGCCACCATCATGAATCTGGCCAAAGGGCTGGATGTTGAGGAGGCGCTGCTCAACCTGCTGCTGCTCGTGGGTCTGTTCCGCGCTCGCCATCGCCTCCACAACATTCCCCTGCGCTATACGGTGGTGGACCTGGTGCGGCTGGGCGTCGGACTGCTGACCTTCCAGGCGCTCTACGCGCTGAGTGGGCGGGCGGCGCTCGCAGCGCTCATGGCGCTGGAGGACCGCATGACCGAGGCGAACGGGCCGCTCTCCGCGCGGCGCATGCGGCTCATCACGGCCCTGACAGCCCACCTGCCGCTGGAGCGGTTCTTCCTACGCGAGGCGAATCTGGCGCTGCCGGTCTTCCTGCTGATGGTCTTTGTGGTGATGTCGTGGACGGCGCTGGCGCGGATCGCGCGTGACCCCGACGCGGGAGATCTCTATCTGCGGTTTGGTCGCTCCTCGCACAACTCGTTGGCCTATCTCGCCAACCGGGGCGACACGCGGACCTTCCTCTCGGCGGAGGGACGCGGCGTCATCAGCTTCAAGCTGGTCGGGCGGGTAGCGCTCCAGATCGGCGCGGCGCTTGGATCGGCGAGCGAGCGCGAGGGACTCTACGTGGAGTATCGCGCGTGGCTGCGCGAGGAGCGGCTGATTCCGGCGGCGGTGGCGCTCTCACGCGAGGAGCGCGCGGCGGCGGTCGCGACAGGTATGCGCGCGGTTCCTATCGGTCGCGAGGCGGTTGTGCCGCTGGCGACCTTCGCGGTGGATGGCCTGGGCAAGAAGATGCGCTGGGCGCGGCGCTCGCTGGGCAAACGCGGCTATCACTGCGAAATCCTCTCCGCCACGGAGGTTACAGGCGGGCTACGCGCGGCGCTGGGGCGGATCGACGCCGAGTGGCAGGCGGCGCGCGGCGGCAAGAGCTACGGCTGCTGCATGACGCTGGGGCGCTTTCCCCACGCTCACGAGGCTGCCTGTCTAGTTGGGCTGATGCGCGACCCGCAGGGCGAGCCGGTCGCCTATCTGACGCTGCTGCCCGGCGGCGAGGGCGTCTATTCACTCGACCTGACACGCCGCCGTCACTCCGCGCCGAACGCCGCAATGGAGTTCCTGCTGATGGAGACGCTGGAGGCCCTGCGCGCACGCGGCGCCAGCGAGGTCAGCCTGAATTTCTCGACGTTCTCTGGCGCGCCCAGGCGGGCTGGCGGGCGGCTGCTGGCGAGGGTAGGTGGGCTGGCCTTCCAGACACGCTCGCTGGAAACGTTCAACAACAAATTTCTGCCGCAGTGGGCGCCGCGCTATCTGGCGCTGCGAAGCTGGCTCGATCTGCCTGATGTGGTTTATGCGATCCTGGTGGTCGAGGGGGCCGACCGGGCGCTCTCGAATGCGACTGCGCACGGCCTGGCGCGGCTGCGGGCGCGGTGGATGAGTGGCTGGCGGAGTGACGCGGGGCCTGCCGATGCGGCTGTGAGCGCGCGGCGCGGCGCGGCGGGTGGTGGACGCGCATGACGGACACGGGCGCCGCGGATGAGCGCGACAAGCAGGAGTGGCAAGGGGAGGAGTGGCGGGCGCGACGCGCCTACCAGGCGGCGCGAGCGCGACACCAGAACGTGGCGCGGCGGACGCTGGTGGTCGCGCTGATGGCCGCGCTGCTGGTGATGGGGCTGGGCGTGGGCCTGCTGGCGCCTGGTTATTTCGCGGCGCAGCGGGTGGCGGCGGATTTCTGCGTGGCGCTGCGAATGGGGGATACGACGGCGGGCTGGGCGTTGCTGACGCCGAGCGCGCGTGGTGGGCTGACCGAGGCGGAGTATGCCCGCGCGCTCCATGCGCTGGACTCGGCCGAAGGCGGCGTGCGCGGCTGCGCGGCGAGCGACCTGGCGGGCTACGCTTACACGCCGGGGCAGTCGGCTGCGAGCGACGCCATCACGCTGACGCGCGGGCGGATGACGCTGCGTGGGACGCTGGGGCTAGCGCTAGTCGGCGGCTCCTGGCGGATTACGTCCGTTCCGCAGGCGCTCTGGGGCGCGCCGCTGGCGGCGGTAGCCGTCGCGGGGGACTATTGCGCGGCACTCCAGACGGGGGACTATCCGGCGGCGTGGGCGCTCTTCTCCGTGACACTCCAGGGCGCGCAGGCCGAGGCCGACTATGTGGCGGCGCAGGAGGCCCGCGCGGCGCTGACGGGACGGGTGACGGCCTGCGCGGTGTTCGGGCTGACCACGCCCGACAGCCAGATGACGCAGGCGCTGGTGAGCGTGACCCGCGCGACGGGGCCGCGCCTGGGCGGTGTGTTGCAGCTCCAGCCGGAGAGCGGCGCCTGGCGCATCAGCGACCGCGACCCGAATATCGATGGGGTCGATGTCGGGCCATATCAGGCGGGGCAGCGGTTCTGCGCCGCGCTGGCGGCAGGCGATTTCGGCGCGGCTTATACGCTGCTGGGCGCCGCGCTTCAGGCGCAGGCCTCGCCTACCGCGCTGACCGCCGCGCTTTCGCCCGCGAGCGGGGCCAGGTGGCATTGCGGGGCGCCCGTCAGCGGGAGCTATCAGGTGGCGGGCGCGGTCGCCTCGTACACCGCGCCGTTGCTGACGGCCAGTGGCGCGCCCGCCGGGCGAACGCTGGCATTCCGGTTCGCGCTGATCCAGGGGACATGGTGGATCAGCGGGCTGTGACGCCGCGCGCGGT
>DASVWQ010000166.1:0-21266 GCA_036393135.1 Ktedonobacterales bacterium | reverse complement strand
AGTGAAGCCGATGATGCGGAAGTTGCTGGGATGTACAACCAGCAGCAGCGCGGTCTCCGGTGTGATGGCGGCGGCGTAGTCATCGACGCGCACGCGATTCGTCGTTCCCACCTCGACCAGCCGAGCGCCACTCTGCGCCATCACGTCGGGAACGCGGAAGCCGCCGCCGATCTCGACCAGTTCGCCCCGCGCGATGACGACTTCGCGTCCGGCGGCGAGGACGGCCAGCGCGACGAGAGTGGCGGCGGCGTTGTTATTGACCACCAGCGCGTCCTCGGCGCCCGTCAGCGTACAGAGCAGGTCGCGCGTGTGTGTCTGGCGCGAGCCGCGTTCGTTGGCCGCCAGATCGAATTCTAGATTGGAGTAGCCACGCGCGACGGCGATCATTTGCGCGATGGCGCGCTCGCTCAGTGGCGCGCGGCCCAGGTTGGTATTGATGATGACGCCCGTCGCATTGATGACCGGCCGCAGATGTGGACGCCTTTGCAGACTGAGCGTGCGGGCGGCCTCCGCGACGATGCGGGCATGGTTGGGCGATTCCTCGCCCGCGCGAATGCGGTCGCGAACCGTCGCCAGCGCCGCACGAGCCGCCCGCACGAGCGCGGCATGCGGAGCAGCGTCGCCCGCGTCGCGGAGGCGGGCCTCCAACGCCAGGCGAACCTCCTCCACCGAGGGCAGCGCCCGCAGCGCCGTCTGGATGGGCGTAGCCGGGGGTGTCGGACGCTGGGTGTGTCTGGTCATGCCGGAAAGTCTCCCAGGTGGTTGTTATCGTCAGGTGGGCGCAGGCGCGCGGGGCGGACGTCACGCGCTATCATATCGTACAGAGGCGCGCGCTGACCTGTCCACTTGCCCGCGATGGGCGGTTTTGTCACGAGGCGCCTGGCTAGTAGGTAGTTTGGCGCCTCATCTTATGGTGGGGTACAATGAGGCGCGACTGGCGCAGCCACTCTGCCAGCCAGACTCATCGCATACGGAGGAAGCCCAATGGTGGAGATGTCGGTCGATAGCGTCCGCATCGGCAATGAAAACAACCAGCGGGTCGTCATCCTGAAAGACCAGAACGACGAGCGGTATCTCTGCATCTGGATTGCCAATCCGGAGGCGTACTCCATTGCGATGGAGTTGCAGGGATCTACCCCACCGCGCCCGCTGACGCACGACTTGCTGAAGGCGGTTATTGTAGAGTTGGGCGCCAAGGTTGAGCGCATCGTCATCAACGATCTGATCGATGACATTTTCTATGCTCGCATCGTGATGGATGTGGATGGGCGCCATGTCGAAATCGATTCCCGCTCCAGCGATGCGATTGCGCTGGCAGTGCGACTCAAGGCGCCAATCTTCGTGGCGGACAAAGTGATGGACGCGGCGAGTGTGCCGCTCAATAGCGGTGGCGATGAGACAGATCCGGGAGCGCCAGAGACACGCGCGCCCGCCTACAATCTCGATGTGTACCGCGACTTCATCCAGAGTCTCGATAGTCTCGACGAGCTGGACAAATAGGCGGCGTGACTGCGCCCTCTTGCGTCGTCATGCCGTGGTCAGGCGTGCGGGGGCCTGGCGGAATGAGCCCGAGGAGGCGACTGTGCGGGGCCAGGAACACATCTTGCGCGATCAGTTTGCGCAGTTTCTCTGCTCTAGCTGTGGCGCGTCGCACAGGCCAGATGATATGCACGTCCTGGCGCAGCGTGGATCACGCTGGCTGCTCCTGTTGACGTGCCGACAATGCCAGCATCGCGGTATATTCGTCGCCTCATTCCCGTCGGGCGCCACTGACCCGGAGATGCGCCAATCGCTAGACCCCACCGCCGCGCCAACCATCTTTCCGCCATCATCCTCCACTCTTTGGCCAATGACCGCCCCTACCCCCCCACTCGCTGAAGATATGTCTGGCGGCATCAGCCCCTACCCAACCCCCTCCGTGGACTCTGCCGTGACTACTGGCGATGTGGACGGCATCCGCCAGTTCCTCGAAGGTTTCAATGGCGACTTCCACGCGCTGTTCGGCCCGTCGAATGGCATGGCGCGCGGCTAGTTGAGGTTCACGCGCCTCACGTATTGGGTTGATAGGCGATGTAGCCCGTCTCGGTGTCGGCGATGAGCGTGTCACGCTGCAACTTCCGCACACCGCGCATCGCTTCCAGATCGCCGATGGCGCCGGAGACATTGCCCGCGAATGCTAGCAGCAGCGTCGCCGCGTTATCGGGCGCGAGCGCGGCGACCGCCAGCCCCGCCAGGCTAAGCGCGATAAGCGGCGCCAGCGCGACGACGAGGTAGCCGTTGCGGGTGAAGAGCTGGTTCGGCGCGGTGCAGTAGGCCGCCAGAGGGAGACGCAGGCCGAAGCGTGGTCTGCCGCCAAGCGCAAGGATGACCAGCGCATGCGTCGCCTCGTGCGCGGGGATGACCAGGATGTAGCCGATGATATTCGTCACGATCAGTAGCGCGATCCGCTGCCAGAGCGGCGCGTCGCCAAAGAGTGACCCGGATTGCCAGAATCGCCGCGATGCGCCGACGCACAGCGCGTAGAGCGCGGCTGAGCCGATCAGCAGCCAGAGGCTTTGCGTGGCCAGCCGAGGCAACTTCTGCGCCGCCAGCACATCGTCCGCCATCACGCGGGTCAGCGTACCCGCGCGCACCGCCTCTTGCGCCCGCCGACGCCGCGCGCCTCGCAGCAGCAGGCTGACGATACGCGCGGACGGCTCCGGCAGCCCGCCAGGCGGCGAGTCCGGGCGCACGAGATTAGCGCTCATCGGAACTTGCCAGTGGGCGAGAGATAGGTTTCATCCGTCGTCAGGCGCCGGAACCCCAGTCGCTCGTAGAGGTGTTGGGCCGGGTTGTCGTCCTTCACATAGAGGCAGTACGCATTGTGACCCGCGCGTGTGATGTCGCTTGCGACGTGGCGGAGGAGCGCCGTGGCGGCGCCACGCCCGCGCGCCTCGGTGACGGTATAGACGCCCATTACCGTTGGCACCTGCTCCCATAACGACACGTAGCAACCGCCCACTACACGGCCATCCAGCAGCGTCAGGTAATAGCGATACCAGCCCTGTGACTGCTGGCGCCAGCGGTCAGCGGCGCGCGAGGCGACCATCCGCTCGTTCGGTTGCTGGTCGTCGTAGAAAGAGCGTCGGCTGCCATGCTCATAGACGCGCATGGCGTCATAGCTCGTGATTGGTTCGACCCGCGCCGCTGGATTGGATTGCGCGACGATCACGCCTCGCCGGGCCATCAGGATGAGCCGCTCATCGAGTTGGTAGCGCGCAGCGCGCAAGGCCGCAGGCAACTCCTCCTCGCCAGGCGTCTCTGGCGTCACGAGCCAGTGGACGGTGAGATCGAGGCCAACCGCATACGTGTTGACGCGCTGGACGACGCCCGCGGCCATGCCGGGCTGCGCAGTCGCGTAGCCGACGAGCAATCGCCGTCCATCATGCCGATAGCGCGCGGATCCGGCGGGCGAGAGGTCGGGGCCGCTATCACCGTAGCGGCTGACCCGCTGCGCCAGCACACGCAGCGTGATGTCGCGCGCGGTTTCGGCGTCGAGTTCGTTCTGGGTCCCCATGGCGCACATGATCTCCACCTCGTGTTGGCGTCTCGTGTGGCGTTGACGCGGCTCTGGCTCCGTCCATCGTAGTGCAGTGTAGTCCAGCGCCGCGTTGGCCTGCAAGGTCGCCTCAGCGTGGCGCGTGAATCACCTCGTGGCGCGTCTCACACTACGTGATATTTCCGAGGCAAAAACGGCTGTCAGCGCGAAGTCGTGTGTTATGGTGTGGAGATATCGGCATTTCGGACCAAGGGGGGACGAGTGGGAGCGTTTCTTGCCAGCCTGGGGGCCATCATTCTCGTTGATCTCACGTTGAGCGGCGACAACGCGCTGGTGATCGGCGCCGCCGCATCGGGCCTCCCGCGACGCCAGCGGCTGCTGGCCATCCTGGTGGGCGGTGGCGGAGCTATTGTCCTGCGCATTCTCTTTACGGCGGCGGCGGCCCTGCTGCTGACGTTGCCGCTGCTTCAGGTCATCGGCGGCGCCGTGTTGCTTATCATTGCTGTGCGCCTTCTGCTGGAGCGGGAACACGCGAGGCTTGCGACAACTTCGGCGCAGACGCGAGACGACGGTGGGACCAGGAGCGACCTGTCCTTCAGACAGGCGCTGTTGACGATTCTCGTGGCCGACGTCACGATGAGTCTGGACAATATTCTGGCCATCGGTGGCTTGGCTCGTGGCGACCTGCCGCTGCTCGCAATCGGCCTGGTCATCAGCATCGCGCTGCTGATGGCGGGGAGCGCGCTGGTCGCTGAGTTGATCGGACGTCTGCCCGCGCTGCTCGACCTCGCCGCGCTGGCGCTTGGCTGGACGGCTGGAACGATGGCGCTGCACGACTACTACGCTGGCCCCTACGTCCACCTGTTGCCCTACGCCGAGTACGTAGCCCCGGCGATAGGCGCGGTTATTGTCCTGGCTATCGATCTCGCGTTGCGGGCGTGGACAGCGCGGCGGGCCAGGCGTCAGGTGGCCAGCCAGAATGCGGCGCCCGCCAGCGATCCTACGCCTTCGCGCTGACTCGGGACGCTAGCGGCGAAGGTACGCGCGCAGGCTCTCAAGATCGAGCGTCCGCAACCCACCGATGTCGTCGAGGATGATGTCGGGCGCGGGATCAAAGGTCTCGTGCGCGTAGTGGCCCTTGAGAATGTGGACCGTCACGAAACGTCCCGGCAGGCGGCGCTTGGTCTCGGCCAGGATACGCGCCTTGTCGTCCACCATCACGTAGAAGTCAGCAGGCCAGCGCCGCATAACCTCATCAAGATGGTCCTCCTTGTGGATGTAGACTACCCACTGGCCGTTGACATCGGCGGCCAAGCCGCTCTGCTCGATCTTTCGCGGCTGGTAGACACTATCGCCGTCAGAAACAATCACTGGGAGCCCGCGCGCGCGCAGATAGGCTAGGGTCGCGGGGGTCGCGGGAAAGAGGCGCGAGGCAAACGGGAAGTCCATGATGGCGCTGCGCACGCGCTCCAGTGTCGCGTCGTCGGGAAGTTCCGACCGGAACTCGCGAAACGTCTCCGGCAGGTCTACGACGCTTTCGCGTGCGCGCACAACCTCATAGACCTGCCAGAAGCGCGTGGTCAGCGTGTCGCCGATCAGGCGGCGCAACTCAGCGTCCATGTCGGATTTCACGCGGTCGTTATCGAGCAGCGTGTTATCGCAGTCGAGGATGAAGACTATCGGGGCGGGTGGCTGGGTCGGCGTCGATCCGGCGTCCATCGTATGATCTCCCACAGGCGCCTGCCTCTACAGCGGGCCCAGGCGCATCAACCCGCCAGCCTATTGTACCGCGCCAGCCACAAGTTGGTCGCGCGGACGAGTTACCGCCTGTCTGGCGCCCAAGTCCACTCCGCGCCGTATACTGAAGTGACGGCGCCGCAGCGATGCGCATCTGGCCCGCCTGGGCGCGTCGTCCAGTGATTGGCGGCGAAGCGGGTGAATCTCAAGGTGGCGCATGGCAGAAGAGCAAGACTACTACGCGATCCTCGAAGTGGAACGCACGGCGGACGATGAGGCGTTGAGGCTCGCGTACCGCCGCCTTGCCTGGCGCTATCACCCCGATGTCGCTGGTCCGGACGCCATCAGCAAGATGCAGGTCATCAACGCCGCCTATCAGACGCTCAGCGATCCAGAGCGCCGCAAGACCTATGACGCCGACCTGCGTACCTCCGCGCCCGACGCTGGCGCGCACCGCCAGGCGCCGACGGAGCGCGGGCCGCGCGAAGGTCTGCGCTCCGGCGCCTCGGCGCCATTCAGTCTGTTTCGCCGCTACAGCGCGCTGGACGCTACGCCCGTCGCGGCGATTGCCTTCACCTGGGATGGGACGCTCTGCGGCCTGGGTCAGCTCGATGGCCGCATCGCCATCCTGACGACTGAGGATGGCGCGACTGTCAGCGCGCTCGACTTCGGCGCGCCCGCGCGGGTGGGGGTGTTGCAGGCGCTACGCCTCTCGCCACGCGGCGCCCTGGCCTGCGCATGGGGCTTCTCGCTCGGCACGCGCGTCTGGAGCATCCCCGATGGACGGCGGCTCTGGAGCGTGGACATCAGCGCACCCTCTGGCGCGATGGATGCGATGCTCTACGACGGCGCGCCGCACATTCGGTTGGCCGCGCCCGACGCGCCACTCGCCATCGCCAACGATGACCCATTCCGCTGGGCGGATGACGGGCGGCGCGCCACTGCCGTCTACTCGCGTCCTCTCAGTGGTCCGGTCAGCGCTGCCTGGCTGGCCCCGCTCATCGCTAGAGAAGAAAGCTCGGTCGGCTGGCTGCGAGAACCTCCAGACCCAGCATGGCGCACGCACGCGCGCATGCTGGCGATGGATGGCCGAGCGCTGCTGACCTATTCCACCGGGAGGGTGGCCAGCGTGGGGCGGGCGAATACGATGCAGCTGTGGGAATTAGAGCGGCGCAACAGCGTTGGCGCGCGGCGGTCGCAGGGGCCGCGCGCCGTAAGTCGCCTGATCGAGCCAGCCGGGACCCTCCAGTTCCCGCTTGCCGCGACACCCGACCTCGAATGGGCCGTCATTGGGTCACATGGTCGGCAGGCCCGCCTCTTCCATTTCCGCAAGCGCGCCAGCCGCTTCGTCGAGGTTGGCTCGCTGGCTGCCGACGCCCGCATGGCGCTCTCGCCTGACGCGAGCCGGCTTGCGATAGCCCAGGGCGCGCGCCTGCGGCTGTATGATACGGTGACGGGCGGCCAGCTTCAGGAATGGCAGAGCGCCACCGAGGTGACGGCGCTCGCCTTCTTCGCGGGGCCGCTGGGACTGGGGCTAGGCGTGGGCCTGCGCAATGGCCTGGCGGAAGTCTGGCGCGCCAGCTAGCCTGGCTGGCGGACGGTTCGCGCTGGCGCCGCTTCGCCTCTGGATGGTAGAGTGACCATGTAGGGGCGTCGGAGCCAGGAACAGGAGAGACGCAATGAGCATTGGCGGAGACGATACCGGACAGAAGGGCAAGATAGTTGGGCAGTCGCGCGGCCTGCGCGATGACGAGGCGGCTGACATCACCCAGATGATCCGCGAGGCGCAACAGTCGTCGCGCCAGCTGACGATTCCTACTGAAGACCTCGATGCGCAGGCGACGACGGCGATGCTGCCAGCGGTCGCGGCGGTTGTGGCGCAGAGCCATGTGCGCGAGATTCTGGAGAAATTCAACCGCGACTATCTGTATGGCCTGGGCCGCTTTGACGAGTACAGCCAGGGACTCCTGCTGAAGTGGGGCGACGGCTACTCACGCCGCCACATCTGGATTACGGTCGAGGGCGAGACTCTCGCATTTGAGACGAGTCACGAGCGCGCCTGCTCACATCCCTATTGCCAGAGCGGACGCCACCTCTTCACGCCTGACCTCTGGCGCGACCCTCGTGTCATCAACGCCGAACTGGGCGAGCAGTTTCGCCGCCCCGTCTATGAACGGTCGGATGACTGAGGCGCGCCATGAGTGAGCCGTCGGCAACCGCCGCCAGCCAGCCAAGGACGGGCGCGCGTGCGCTGCTGCTCGATCCTGATCTGTTCTTCGCCGTGAAAGTAAGCGCCGGACTAAAGCGTATCGGCTTCGAGACGCTGACCACGCGGACTGCCGAGGACTGGGCGCGACATCTGGCGGCGGAGCGATTCGCAGTCGCGCTGGTCAACATCTCCGCGCGCGGCGTGGACTGGGTGGAGGCGATCCACGTGGCCCGCGCGGCAGGAGCGCCCGTCATCGCCTATGGCTCGCATGTCGAGACGGAGGCCCATGCGCAGGCTCGCGCTGCTGGCGCGACACGCGTGATTGCCAACTCGAAGCTCGCCACCGACCTGCCAGGCATCGTGGAGCGCACGCTGCGTGGCGCGCGTGGGAGCGACGCGCCGCCAATCAGCTAGTGTGCGCACTGCGGGGCCGCTTGCCTCGCCAGAACCAATAGAAAGTGTCAGGATTGCATGACCGCGACAGAGCAATGGCATGAACTAGCGCAGCAACTGCGCGTGGATAGCATTCGCAGCACGACGACCGCTGGCTCCGGCCACCCCACCTCCTCGATGTCGGCGGCGGATCTGATGGCCGTGCTGCTCCAGGACTACCTGCGGTACGATTTCAGCCAGCCCAAAGCGCCTACCAACGACCACCTCATCTTTTCGAAGGGGCATGCCGCGCCGCTGCTCTACTCCGTCTACAAGGCGGCGGGCGCCATCACCGACGCGGAGATGCTGACGCTGCGCAAGTTTGGCAGTCGCATCGAGGGGCATCCGGTCCCAGTGCTGCCGTATGTGGATGTGGCGACTGGCTCGCTGGGCCAGGGTCTTCCCATCAGCATTGGGTTGGGCCTGGCGGGCAGGTATCTCGACAAACTGCCCTACCGTATCTGGACGCTGCTGGGCGACAGCGAGATGTCAGAAGGCTCGAACTGGGAAGCCTTCGAGCTTGGCGGCTTCTATCACCTCAGCAACATCACCGCGATTCTCGACATGAATCGGCTCGGCCAGCGCGGGCAGACGATGCTCGGCTGGGACGCCCCGCGCTACGCGGAGCGGGCGCGGGCCTTCGGTTGGCACGCGATCGAGATCGACGGTCACAATCTCGACCAGATCAACCAGGCCTATGCCGAGGCCATCGCGCAGACCGAGCGGCCCACGCTGATCGTCGCGCAAACGGTGAAGGGCAAGGGATTCGCCGAGATCGAGAACAAGAATGGCTGGCATGGCAAAGCGCTGCCGCCAGACATGGCCGAGCGCGCCATCAAGGAACTGGGCGGCGAGCGACACATCACGGTGAGTGTTCACAAGCCAGAGGCAGGGACACCCGCCGTGGCAGGCGAGCGAGCCGCGCTGGCGCTGCCCACCTACGCGGTCGGCTCTGCGGTGGCCACCCGCAGCGCTTATGGTGACGCGCTAAAGGCGCTCGGCGCCAGTCGGCCTGATGTGATTGGGCTGGATGGCGAGGTGAGCAACTCGACCTACGCCGAATACTTTGCGCAGGCCTTCCCGGACCGCTTCTTCGAGCAGTACATCGCTGAGCAGCAACTCGTGGCCTCCGCCGTCGGCTTGCAAGTACGCGGCTACAAGCCGTTTGCTTCGACATTCGCGGCGTTCTTTGCGCGGGCGTATGACTTCATCCGCATGGCGGCGATCTCGCGTGCCAACATCAAGCTCAGCGGCTCGCATGCGGGTGTCTCGATCGGCGAAGATGGTCCCTCCCAGATGGCGCTGGAAGACCTGGCGATGATGCGCGCCGTCTTTGGTAGCACGGTACTCTACCCCTCTGACGCCAACCAGGCCGCGCATCTCATCGCCCAGATGGCCGACCGCGAAGGCATTGTCTACCTCCGCACGACTCGCGAGAAGACTCCGGTACTCTATGACACGTCCGAACGCTTCCCCATCGGTGGCAGCCGTGTGCTTCGCTCGTCCGACGCCGACGCCGTGACAGTGGTAGGAGCAGGTATCACGCTGCACGAGGCGCTGAAAGCCTACGAGACGCTGAAGAGCGCAGGCGTGAGCATCCGGGTGATCGACGCCTATTCGGTGAAACCCATCGACGCCGCGACGCTGCGGGCCGCCAGTCAGGCGACTCAGGGGCGCATCGTAGTGGTGGAGGATCACTGGGTCGAGGGTGGCCTGGGCGACGCTGTGCTTGAAGCGTTCAGCGGCGCCGAGGGACAGCCGCCCACGACGCCGACGCCCCGTGTGGTGAAGCTCGCCGTCCGTGAGATGCCCGGCTCTGGCAAGCCCGATGAGCTGCTGGATGCTGCGGGCATCAGCGCCCGGCACATCGTCGCCGCCGTAAACGCCTTCCTGTCGTAGCGCGCGTAGACTCATCGCGCCACCACATCGCGCCCGTTCGCTGGCTTGCCAGTGGGCGGGCGCATCCTCACTTTGGCCTACGTGATATTGCTGGGTCACGACTGCGGCGACTTGCCGCCGCATCTGTCCTCCTCTATACTCAACAGATAGCGGAGGTCATGCATGCCTGATCTGGTCATTCGCACGCTCGGCGCGCCCAGTGTCGCGTTACACGAGCGCGCCATTAGCGTTGACACGCGCAAAGCGATTGCGTTGCTCATCCACCTGGCGCTAGAAGGGCAGACACGCAGTCGGGACGCGCTGGCGGCGCTGCTCTGGCCGGAGCAAGACCAGGCCCGCGCGCGCGCCGCGCTTCGCCGCACCATCTCCGTCCTGCACAAGGCGCTGGAGGGCCGCTATCTCAGCATCGAGCGCGAGCAGGTCACGCTGATCGACACCGACGCCATCTGGGTGGACGCGCTGGAGTTCCGGCGTCTGCTGGCGTCGCGTCGCGCGCATGGACACGCCGAGCGTGAGGTCTGTCCGGCGTGCCTCGGTCCGCTACGCGAGGCGGCTGACCTCTACCGCGACGATTTTCTCTCCGGCTTTGCGCTGCGTGACAGCCTGCCCTTCGAAGAATGGGAATCAATGCAGCGTCAGGCGCTGCGCGACGACTTGAGTGGCGCGTTGGCGGCGCTGACCCGCTGCTATATTCTGGTGGGTGAGCTGCGCGAGGCGATCACCGTCGGGCGACGCTGGCTGGCGCTCGATCCCCTCAATGAGCAGGCGCACCGCCTCTTGATGCGACTCCTCGACTGGACAGGCCAGCCGCAGGCCGCCGACCGGCAATATCGTGAGTGCGCGCGAATCCTCGAACGTGAGCTTGGGGCGGCTCCGCTTGAGGCGACAACGCGGCTTTACCAGGCCATCCGCGCGCATCGCGCCGCTGGCCCGCCAACGCCGGTTGGCCGCGACACGCCGCTGACTCTTATCGAGCCGGCGAGCGCGGCTGAGGCTGCCCGCCAGCCCTCACCCGTGCAATCCGTCGTGACGCCGCCATTGATGGGGCGGCTGGAGGAGTGGCGCGCCGCACTCGACGCCTACTCCGCGAGCGCCCACGCGGGCCGCTTCGTCGTCATCGAGGGCGAGGCGGGCATTGGCAAGACGCGGTTGGCGAACGAACTGGTCGCGCATGCGCGTCGGGCGGGGTCGGTGGTGGGTCTCGCGCGTTGCTACGAGGGTGAGGCCACGCTAGCGTACTCCGCCGCCACCGCGCTACTGCGGGCGGTTGTGGGTAGCGAGTTGGATACACGTCTGCGCGATGTGCCAGACATCTGGCTTGGTGAGGCGGCGCGGCTCGCCCCCGAACTGCTGGCGACGCGCGCGACTGTAGAAGCGCCAGGGCCGCTCGAAACGCCCGGCGCGCAGGGCCGCTTCCTCGAGGGGCTGCGCGAGACTGTGATTGCCGCCTGTGCCACCGGTCAGCCGCCGGGCCTGATCCTGCTCGACGACGCCCAATGGGCCGATGGCGCTTCACTCGACGCTTTCACCTATCTCATCCGGCGGATTGAGCGGCAGCCCATCTGTGTCGTGGTGACCTGGCGCAGTGATTCAGTGGATGCGCGTCATCGTCTGCGCAGTCTGCTCGCCGAGATACAGCGACGTGGGCGCGCCACCCACATCGCCTTGCGCCGCCTGGACGCCGATGCCGTGGCGGAGTGGCTGCGACAGAGCCTCGGCCCGAGCGATTCCCGCACTACGCCCGATCTTGCGGCGCGCCTCTTCGCGGAGACGGAGGGATTGCCATTCTTCGTCGCCGAATATGTGCGGGCGCTCGCCAGTGGCGAGACGACAGGCGATGTGGCGCTGGCTGAGCCGCTCGCCGTTAGCGATCTGCTGCGGTCGCGGGTGCGCTCCCTGAGCGAGACGGGCTGGCAGACGCTGACCACCGCCGCAATCCTTGGGCGCTCGTTCGACTTCGACACAGTGAATGTGGTCAGCGGTCGCGCGGAGGAGGAGACAACCGCCTCGCTGGAGGAGTTGCTGGTGCGCGGCCTGATCCGCGAGGCGCCCGACACACGCCCAGATGTGATCAGCTACGACTTTACGCACGACAAACTACGCGCGCTGGTCTACGATGAGACGAGCCTGGCGCGCCGACGTCTGCTGCATCGCCGCGCCGCCGCGGCTGCACTGGAGCAGGGGCGTCGCGATGGCCACAGCGCTGAGCGGGCCGCCCGTGTCGCGCAGCATCTCGAAGCCGCTGGCGATCTGGCCGGGGCGGCGCGCCAGCACGCGCAGGCGGGGGCGCGGGCGGGCCACCTCTATGCGCATGCCGACGCGATCCGTCATCTCGAACGGGCGCTGGAACTGGGGCATCCAGACGTGGCGGCATTGCGCGAGGCGATAGGCGACGCTTACACGCAGTTGGGGGATTATACCCGGGTCATCGCGAGCTACTCGCCGCTGGTCGCCACCCTTCAGGGCGCTGATCTGGCGCGTCTGGAGCACAAGATTGGCGTGGTCTACGGCCGACGTGGCGCCTGGGAGTCGGCGCAAGAGCATTTCGCGGCGGCGGTGGCGGCCATCGACGGGCTTGCTGGCGCGGGGATCAGTGGTCAGCGGGCGCGTATCTACGCTGATTGGAGCCTGACCGCGCGCAATATGGGATGGCTCCATCAGGCGCAAGAGCATGCTCAGCGCGCCCTGACGCTGGCTACCGAAGGTGGCGACGAGCATGCGCTGGCCCAGGCTCGCAACATCCTTGGCGCGCTGGCCACCAGCCAAGGTCAGACGGCGGCGGCGATCACGTATCTCGAAGAGAGTCTGGGGCTGGCCGAGCGGCTTGGTGATGAAGCGATCCGCGCCGCCGCGCTAAACAACCTCGCGCTGGCATTGCAGGCGGAGGGCCAGAATGAGCGGGCGCTGCCGCTAGCCGAGGCGGCGCTGGCGCTCTCCGTTTCGCAGGGTGATCGCCACCACGAGGCCGCCTTGCACAACAACATCGCTGACCTGCTACGCGCCACTGGCCATGTCGATGAGGCGATGGCGCACCTCAAGCAGGCGGTCAGCATCTACGCGGAGATTGGCGTCGAAGCGGGCGATATTCAGCCTGGCGTGTGGAAGCTGGTGGACTGGTAAGGTCGCTGGCGACCTAACGGGTCGGTGGCGTGTCTGAGGTTGGCGCGCGAACGGGATTCAGCCAGAGCGCGACGGACGTTGGGCGCATCGTCTCGTCCACGACCGCGACGAGTCGCTCGCGCAGATCGTTCAGATCGACCTCCTGGCGCAGCGCGGCGCTGAAGGCGTCGATGGTGCGCGTCGCGTCGTAGCGGCTGCGGTAGAACCGTCGGTCTATCACGCGCTGGATGCGATGGCGCAGCGGCTGAAAGATGGCGGCGATCACCAGTGTCGAGAGGACAATGACGACCTGCGGCTGAGACTCCTGCCGGCCGGTAATCTGGTGGGTCAGGGTCTGCGCGCCGATCACCAGCCCGAAGTAAAGCGCGGCTAGGATGGCGGTCAGCGAGCCGTAGACCAGCGCCCGGTTAATCACAATGTCGATGTCGTAGAGCCGCGAGCGCGAAATCGCAAAGGCGATGGCCACAGGAATGGCGATGAAGAACAGGTCGTTCAGCGCATTTGACACCAGCGTAGGCAGCGCCTGATTGGTGAAGCTGGGCGCGAGCGCCATATTGTCGAGGACCAGCGTCACCGCGAATCCGCCAAGTCCGGCGCCCAACCCAAAGACGACCCACTTGGTCTGCTGACGTTGTGTGGGCGTCGAGACCCAGCCATAGCGGTAGATCTGCGCGATGATCAGCGTCAGGAGCAGCAGGATGAAGATGGGGCCATCGTTGAGTAACTCAGCGAACTGATCGAGCGCGGGAATATGGATGAGGGGGCTGACCCAGGAAATGGTCCACATGAAAGCTGGGATGATGGTCCAGCGAGGAACGAATCGTCCGGTGGGGAAGACGAACAGGAATGTGATGAACGCGGACTGTCCAACGACGTTCAGGAGGTACGTCACGAGCGATAGTGTCCCGTTGATATTGGCGAGGGCATGCATCGTACCCGTAAAGGCCGCGCCGCCAAATGTGGTCAGTGTAAGCGCGGTGAAGAGCGCCATGGCGTCATTCCCGCGTCGTATGAGCAGGAGCAGGCCCAGACCGATGTAGACTGATTGGGTGATGACCATAAATATGAGAGTGGAGATGGCGAAGGTCTGCGGCGGCCATCCAGACGCCTGAAACTGTTGCGCCTGGGCAGCGGTCATCTGGATCGAGTTGGGCGAGCAGGGCGAGCAGGGCGTTAGGAGATATTGATACGCCAGCGGGATGCTGACCACATCGAGGATGACAACGAGCGCGCAGATGGCGGCGCAGATGATACGCGCGGCGTTGAACGCAATGGGCCACCGCCGCTGGCTCGCCTCGTTCCCGGCGTGGTCGCCACTGCGCGTAGGCTTC
Source organism: Ktedonobacterales bacterium (assembly GCA_036393135.1). GTDB lineage: Bacteria > Chloroflexota > Ktedonobacteria > Ktedonobacterales > JADMIN01 > JAKAIY01. The sequence goes on along the minus strand of DASVWQ010000166.1, from coordinate 7,000 downwards.
TTTGTCACGTTGGCCCTCATCGCCCTTTCCCCTTCGTCACAGGCGTGGGGGCTTGGAGGCTCGTCGTCTCGGACTCGTTGGCGCTGGTAGGTGGGGCAATCTGTCGCGCTGAGGGGCGGTGGCGCGACAGGTAGCGCGCTGCGGCGCTGGCCGCGAAGTAGCCGCACATCCCGTGGACGCCGCCCCCAGGAGGCGTGGAGGACGAGCAGAGATAGAGGCCATCCACCGGTGTCGCGTAGGGGTTCGACGGATTCGGTGTCACGGCGGGGCGGGTGAAGAGCTGGAAGAGGTCCTGCACGCCGCCGTTGATGTCGCCGCCAACGTAGTTTGGGTTGTACGCCTCCATCTCGGCGGCGGTGAAGCTGTGACGCGCGAGGATGCGCTTACGGAAGCCCGGCGCGAATCGTTCGATCTGCGACTCGATACGCTCGGTCATGTCCTCCTCCGAGCTGGCGGGCACATGGCAGTAGGCCCAGGCGGTCTGCCGCCCCACAGGCGCGCGCGTCGGGTCAAAGAGGCTCTGCTGCGCGAGCAGGACGAAAGGCCGCTCGGCGACCACGCCTGCCCAGTTGGCGCGCTCCGATGCGGCGATGTCTGGCATGACGCCGCCCAGATGGACGGTCGCGGCGGTCGCGCAGGCCGCATTCGCCCAGGGAATCGGGCCATCCAGCGCGAGGTCGAGCTTGAAGACGCCCGGCCCGTAGCGGTAGCGCTGGAGCTGGCCGCGATAGCTGGCAGGCAGGCGATCCCCGGCAATCTGGAGGAGCTGGCGAGGGGTCACGTCGGCCAGTGTCACCTCGGCGGGTGGCAAGTCGTCCAGCGAGGTGACGAGCCTATTGGTGACGATCTCGCCGCCGAGGTCGCGCAGGTAGGCGGCCAGCGCATTCATCAGCGCTTGTGATCCGCCGCGCGCCATCGGCCAGCCCACGACGTGGCCCAATGTACCCATCAGCAGGCCAGCGACGGCTGTGGGCGCCTGGTCGAGCGGCATCATCGAGTGCGCGGCGATGCCCGCGAAGAGCGCTTGCGCTGGGTCATCGTGGAAGCGGCGTTCGGCCACGCTCTGCGCCGACTGGAGCGCATAGGCGCCGAAGCGCGCTAGCCGTAGCGATGGAATGGGCCGCTTCAACTGGTGGAAAGGACGCAGCGGGCCAAGCGCGCCATCCAGGATGTCGCGCCAGTGGCGTACACCCGGCCCGAAGAGGCTGCCCCAGGCCGCGCCGTCCTCCGCGCCGAGCGAACCGCCCATCGCTTCAAGCGACCGCTCCAGCAGGGCGACGCGGCCATCTGGCAGCGGATGCGCCAGGGGACGTGGCGCGTGGACCCACTTCACGCCGTACTTGCTCAATGGTAGCGTGCGGAAGAATGGCGAGGCCACGCCATAGGGATGGATCGCCGCACACACGTCGTGCGTGAAGCCGGGCAGGGTGAGGGCTTTCGAGCGGCAGCCACCGCCGACCTCCGACGCCGCCTCATAGACGACCACACGATACCCACGACGGGCGAGCGTGATTGCGGCTGCCAGGCCATTTGGGCCAGCGCCGATGATGGCGGCGTCATATGCGGGAGCGGATGTGGCCATGCGCGATGTCCTTCACAGTCGGTCAACACTGGTAATGGATGGGTGAACGCGATTCAGGCCTTGCGGAACCAGCGCGTCGGGCCGAGCAGCGCTGTGCGGATGCCAGCGTTGTGGACGACATTGCCCGCGTAGCCCCAGCGCAGCCGGGGATCAACACACAGGCATTCAGTGTTCACCTGCTGGTCAGTTACGCCGAAGTGCGCGCCGACTGCCAGCAGAGTCTTCTGCCAGAACTTGTCTTCAGCGCGATGTCCGCCCAGCCGCAGACCCATCTCGTAGATCGGGTCATTGGCGCGCATCAGCACCTGCGCCTGGATGGTGGTCGCCTCGTCGCGCGGGAAGGCGCTGAAGGTGATCCAGCCAGCGAACATGTGGCCCTGCGGTGTCATTAGCGTGAAGGACTCATCGTCCGCATAGAGCACCAGCACGCCAGTGGAGAGCGGCATGCCGCCGGGCCGCACCGTGAGGACTGCGACTTCGCCGGGCTTGATGCCTGTCAGCGGGACATAGAAGCGGTTGCCCCTGGGCCAGAAGGTGGGAAAGTTGTCTTTCCAGACGGCGATCACCTCGGCGGGTGTGGCTGCGCTGCCAACGAGCGCGAGTTGATACGTCTTCTGCCACATCTGGCCAAAACCTTGCAGTGGGCCAACCGCGCTGCGCCCATCCACATTGTTGACCTGGTTGTTTGGCGCGGCGGAAGCCTTCAGGTTGACGCTTTGGGGCGCCCAGTTGGCGGCGTCGCGCGGCGCTTGCTGCGCAGGCTGCTGCGACTCGACTGCCGCTGAGTCCGGCGACGGCACAGGGTCAGGGGTCTGCGATGGGGACATGGGACACGCTCCTTCCAGAGAGGATGACGCCTCGTGGCTGCGCTAGCGTTCACGGGCGGCTGCGGCGATGGCGGCGCCCTCGGTTTGATACACGCCGATAGCCTCATTCAGGCGGGTTAGCTCGAAGATGTGGACATAGTGGTCGCTCAGACCAAAGGCGTAGAGGCGCTGCTTGAGTCGGTTCATGCGGATCATCAGCGTGACGAGCAGGCCAATACCGCTACTGTTCATGTACTGCAACCCACTGAAGTTCAGGATCACCGCCCGCGCCGACGGTTCGGTGGCTTCGGTGTAGGCGCGCATCAGTTCCGGCTCGGCGAACCCCGTCATGTCGCCCTGGATGTCGACAATGCTGATCGAGTCGTCTACCCGTCGCACCGTCATTGTGATCGTCGCGTCTGCCATCAGTAACTCCCCTCAAACTCGTGACACCGCCCGCTCAGGCGTCGGACGCCAGGCCTTTCGCGGCCAGCGCAGTGTCTTCATCGGGATAGACCGACATGAAGTCGGCGAGCCGCGTGATGTTGAAGATTTCGACATAGTGGTCGCTTAGCCCGCAGGTGAGCAGTCGGATGTGGGCTTTGCGCGCCCGCGCGAGCATCGTGACGATTAGCGCGATACCGGTGCTGTTGATGTAGTCCACGTCGCTGAAATTGAGCAGGATAGCTTGTGGGCCTTGCGCCTCGGCTTCAGCGTAGGCCACGCTGAGCGCCTGCTCGGCGAAGCTGTTGATCTCGCCGTGCAACTCGATCACTGCGATGCGCGGTTGATGGTGGCGCACACGCGCCTCAAGCGGTCTGGCTGGCATGCTGTTCACCCTCCCGGCTCATGAGCAGCTCAAGTACGTGGAATTCGCCATCGGTCGCGTCACGAACATCGTCGACGAGGCTCTTGATGAGGAAGAGGCCCCACCCGCGCGGTGTCTGTAGCTCAGCGAGCTTGGCCTCGATGTCGGGCGTGTGCGCTTCGGGCATCACCCGGTCGCTGCCATGGTCGCGGATGCGCACGCGGACAGTCGTGGGGCTGGCGCTGACGGAAACCACGACGGATTTGTCGGCCTGATACTGGTTGCCATGCTCCATCGCGTTCATCGTCGCCTCGGCCACCGCCGTCTTTAGCTCCTCGACACGCTTGCGGGTGAGTCCCAGTGGCTCGACGACTGGATCGAGCCATGCAAGGACATCGCGCTCGTTCCCGGGCTGGCTGGGTGTCTCATATTCAGCGAGCGCCTGCCACTGCTCGGCGCCGTCGTCAGCGCCGAGTGTGCGCGCGGCGAGGACCATGCGCTCGCGCTGGAGCGTGACGAGCGTGACATCATCTTCCTGCTCCCATCCTGCGCCCGTAAAGGCCGCCAGCTCGTTGAGCATGCGCTCGATGAGTGGCGTGGTATCGGTCCAGTCTGACATCAGCGTCATCAGCTTCGGGAAACCAAACATGTCGTTCTCCGGGTTGTGCGCCTCGACGAGTCCATCGCTGTAGAACAGCACGCTATCGCCGGGCGCGAGGAGCGTCTCGCGCTCCTCATAGGACATCCCTGGCATCAGGCCGAGTGGCATGCCCGTGGCGCGCAACTCGACGGCGCCGCCCTCCTGGCGCTGGTGGGGCAGGTCGTGACCAGCGTTGGCGTAGACCAGCGCGCCGGTATGCGGATTGAGAATGCCGTAGAGGCAGGTCACGAACATCTTGGGCGGGATGTCGGGAAAGAGCAGGTCGTTGGCTCGCGCCAGCACCGCGCCTGGCGTGGCCTCGCCCTCCTGAGCCGCCGTGCGCACGATACTGCGTGTGGTGGCCATCACGAGCGCAGCGGGTACGCCTTTATCGGTCACATCGCCGATCACGATGCCCAGGCGCCCATCGGCGAAGGGCAAGAAATCGTAGAAGTCGCCGCCAACCGCGCGGGCAGGCTGGTAGTACGCCGCGAGCTGCCAGCCTGGGATGTCGGGCAGTTCCTTGGGCAGCAGCGTCTGCTGGATCAGCCGGGCGACCCGCAACTCCTGCTCGATGCGCTCGCGCTCGCGTGTCTCGATCTGCTGCTGGCGGACGAGTTGCGCCACCCGCACGGCGGGCGCAGCTTGCGAGGCCAGCGTGTTGAGTAGCCCCCGGTCGTCCGACGAGTAGTCTTGCTGGCTAAGGCGCGGGCCGAGGTTGAGCACGCCGACCAGCTCACCCTGGCTGACCAGTGGAATCGCAATCGCCACACCCGCCGCCTTCAGGGCCGTGAGCGCGGGCGAGTCCAGGCGCAGGCGGTCTAGCTCGACAGCGCCGGGGGTATCCAGGAAGTACGCGACGAGCGGGTCATCGGGCGCAATGTCCACTGGCGGGCGCTGGGCCAGGGCGCGAGCGCTGGTCAGTTTGGCGATTGGCGCGCCGGTCGAGCCCAGGCGCGGCATGCGCTTGCGGATCGCGTCGAAGATTTGCGTCATGGCGCCGCCTCCAATTGGCAGGATGTGTTTCATCTGGTGTCGCTACTAGCAGGATAGGCGTCTGTCGTCCCAGAAGCGTTACGGCCACCGTTACGGGCGCTCCACGCGCGCAGGACCACGCGCACAGTCAGGGCGCATCGTCGGGCATAGCATCCGTGTCGTCAGCGGGCGCACGCGTGGGAGGTTGGGCCAGCCACAGCGAGACGTGGCGGGGTTTCATGGTGTGGTGGGCGGCCTGGACGAGTCGCTGCGAAATCTCGGCAAGGTCCACCTCCGTGCGCAGACTGGCGGAGAACGCGGTGATGATCTTCGTCGCGTCGTAGTGTCGGCGGTAGAAATAGCGGTCGATGGTCGTCTGGATGCGTCGACGCAATGGCTGGAAGAGCGTAGCGGCGGCCAGTGTGGAGATCGTCAGCGCGAGCTGGGACTGGCCGCGCTGGCCTGTGACGCTGTGCATCACGAACTGCGAAAGACCAACCATCCCGACGTACACGACGCCGAGGGCAAGGGTGAGGGAACCGTAGACCAGCCCCAGATTGATGAGCCGGTCGATGTTGTAGAGCTTGTGGCGGAGGATAGCAATGGCGATACTGACGGGAATTGGCAGCGTAGAGATGGTTAGCGTGACCAGCGCGAGGGCGGTGGCCAGCGCGTCATGGCGCACGTTCTCGCCCTGGGCGAGCGCCAGTATGTGCTGCGCGCTCACCAGCAGAATACCGATGAGCGCGCCTGCGAAGCCCAGCGCAATCCAGCGAGTCTGCTCACGCTGGGCCAGCGTGGCGACCCAGAAATAGCGGTAGACCTGCGCGCAGACGCCAGTACCCAGCCAGGCGATCCAGATGAGATACGCGACCACGATCAGGGTGGGCTTGCCCGCGATGAGCCGCTCGGCGAAGGCGAAGAAGCCAAAGACCCAGAGCGCCCAGGCGGGTGTGACCCATCGCGACCAGTGCGGCGTCCACCGCCCATCGGGGAAGACGTAGGCGAAGATGAGCAGCGCCGTCCAGCCTATCGCCTGAAGCGCGCCCGGCGCCACCCGCCAGATGAGCGTATCGCTGATGATGGCGTAGGCGGCGCCGGGGAGCGCCGCGCCGAATGCGATCAGCAGCGCGGAGATGCGGATGGCCCCCAGATCATCATCGCGCCGCCAGAAGATGAGCAGCGCCAGCGTCACGAACACCAGCGGGCCAAGTAGCTCTAGCGCGAAAAGGGAGATAGCAAAGGCCAGAGATGCGGCGCTGTTGGGGCTGGCCGACTCTCGCGCAGGCGCCAGGCGCGCCAGTTCACCCCAGCGCGTGGGCAGGGATGCGAGAAGCAGTCCCATACAGAGCGCCGCGACGATGGCCCAGCCGATGCGCGTAGCAGTCACTGCTGTGCGCGCGTCAGCGCCTCGCTCGGCGTCCGCGTCGAGATCATGCGCGGTAGGGGCTGGCCACATCGTGCGTCTCCTGGTGTGGGACTGGAGGCGGAACAGGTGTATCGGCTACTCTACCATGTCGCGTTCCAGTGGGCGTACGTGATTGTGCGTAGCGGCTCGCGGCGCGTGGCTGTCACGCCTGTCGCTCGCGCTCGGCGCGCGGGTTGAGCCAAAGCGAGGCATGTGTCGGCTGCATCGTCTCCATCGCCACTTCCAGCAGCCGTTCTCGCACGTCAGACAGGTCTACGTCGCCGCGCAAGGTCTCGGCGAAGGCGTTGATGGTGGCGCGGGCATTGTAAGAGCGGCGGTAGAAGCGGCTGTCGATGTCGCGCTGGAGCCTGCGGCGCAGCGGCTGGAACGCAGCGGCGATCACGAGCGTCGAGACGACAATGACCAGCGCAGAGGGCTGCTCATCGCGCGTCACCACTACCGTCAGTAGTTGCATGCCTGCGACCAGCCCGAAATAGAGCGCCGCAAGAATGACCGTGAGCGAGCCATAGACCAGCGCGCGGTTGATGAGTGTGTCTACGGCATAGAGACGATTGCGCAGCATGGCGATGGCGAGCGAGATGGGCGCCAGCAGGAAGGTCAGCGATGTCAGCGTGGCCAGCGCGACTGGCGACAGCGTGACCGGCGAGACATGCAGCTCGCGCAGCAGCGGATAGCCGAACGAAAGCGCGAGGTAGCTGATGAGCGCCAGCGCAAATCCCAGGATCGCCCAGCGTGTCTGGAGGCGTTGGCGCAAGGTCGA
>DASVWQ010000165.1:0-4617 GCA_036393135.1 Ktedonobacterales bacterium | reverse complement strand
CGCGCGACACGCGCCGCCAGCGCTGATGAACTGCGGACGCTGGGCGCGGCGCGGCTGCGCTCCTTCGCCGCGCAGGGGACGACGACGGTGGAGGGCAAGAGCGGCTACGGCCTCGACTTCGCCAGCGAGGAGCGTATCCTCGACGTGATGGCCGCGCTGGCGGAGGAGCCGGGTCTGCCGCGCATCGCCCCAACCTTCCTGGGGGCGCATACGCTGCCATCGGAGCGCCGTGGCTCGCTGGAGGGACGCGCCGCCTATGTGGATGAGGTCTGCGAGCGGATGCTGCCAGCCTTCGCGGGGCGGGCGCGCTTCTGCGATGTCTTCTGCGAGGCATCGGCCTTCACGGTGGAGGAGTCGCGGCGCATCCTGACGCGGGCGCGCGAGTTGGGCTATCGGCTGAAGCTGCACGCCAACCAGCTCGGTCCCTCGGGCGGGGCGCGACTGGCGGCGGAACTGGGCGCGACCTCCGCCGATCATCTCGACTTCGCCTCCGACGCGGAGCTAGACGCGCTGGCGGCGGCGGGCGTGACGGGCGTGCTGCTGCCAGGGTGCAGCTTCACGCTGAGCGCGCCCTATCCGGCGGCGCGGCGGCTCTATGAGCGCGGGCTGCGTGTGGCGCTGGCCACCGACTTCAATCCCGGCACGAGCTACAGCGAGAGCATGCAGATGATGATCGCGCTGGCGGTGAGCGCGCTGGGCATGACGCTGGAGCAGGCGCTAGCGTCGGCGACGCTGGGCGGGGCGCATGCCCTGGCGCTGGCCGACGAGGTGGGCAGCCTGGCGCCTGGCAAGCGCGTGGATGTCGTCATCCTCCACGGCGCCGACGAGCGCGAGCTGGCCTATCACTTCGGCGTGAACCTGATCGCCGAGACCTACATCGGCGCCCGACGCGCGGAAGGGTTGCCCCGAAGCTGAGTGGGTTCGTCTGCGTGACGGCGCATCCGCCCGTCTACAGCCGCGCGAACAGGCGCTGGGCCAGCGGCCAGAGGTGCGGGATAAAGACCAGTCCGCCGATCAGCACCGAGAGCATCGCGTTCAGCAGCACCGCGCCCGCCGCCACATCCTTAGCGATGCGCGCCAGCGGATGATATTCGCGTGTCACCAGGTCGATGCACGCTTCGGCCACGGTATTGAACATCTCGGCGATGAAGACCAGCGTAATGGCGATGAAGACCATCGCAAACTCCACCGGCGAGATGCGCAGGATGATCCCCAGCAGGATCGCCAGCGACCCCAGCAGCATGTGGACGCGCGCATTGCGCTGGGTACGCACGGCATAGACCAGCCCGTGCCAGGCGTAGACGAAGCTGTTGAGAAAGGCGACCAGCTCGCCGCGCGAAGTCGGCGGGATCGGCGGCGCGCTGGGGCCGCGCGGGGGAGGCTCGGTCGGTCGCCGGGCGTCGCCGCTGTGGATGCCGGAGTGCGACGAATCGCCCGGCATAGTGGGATAGGACATGGGCCGCCTCGATCTTCCTCACCGCCGACGGACGCGGCGCTAGCGAGTCACGCCCGCCTCGGCCAGCACGGCCTCCTGGTGAGCTACCATCGCCTGATAGCCCGCGTCGGTGTGGTCGTCAAAGCCAACCAGATGCAAGACGCCGTGGACAAAGAGAAACGCCAGCTCCCAGGCCGCGCTGTGTCCCGCCTGCTGGGCCTGGCGCAGCGCCGTCTCGCGCGCGATGGCGATGTCGCCCAGATGCGTCGGCCAGACCTCGGAGTCGTCGCCGAACGCATCCTCATCGGCCTCGTCGTCGAAGTCGTCATCGAAGTCGTCCTGGTCATCGCCCAGCAGAACGATCTTGCCTTTCAGCGCCTGCTCGCCATCGTCTTCATCGCTGAAATCGTCATCGGAGTCGTCGGAGCCGTCCTCCTCCTCCTCGCCGGGCTGCCAGAGCTGGTCAGCGGGCGCCTGGACGATCGGGTGGTCGAGCAGCGGGAACGAAAGCACGTCGGTCGCCTCGTCCCTTCCGCGAAAGTCGCGGTTGAGCGTGCGAATGCCCTCGTCTGTGGTAATGAGGACGCTCACCTCGACCGATTCGGCCACGCCGACCCGCGCCAGCGCCAGATCAAACGCATGGAACAGGGTCTCCTCGCCGATGCCAAACAACTCCTCCAGCGTCGCCTGTGGCTCGTAGCTGAAGGTCAGCGTGATCTCCTGCTCCTCGCCAAGTGTGTCGTCCTGACCGTCTGCCGCATTCGACTGGGTTGTGTCGTCGCCGTTCATGAATCCGCTCTCCCGCTGCCTCCGCGCGCCGTCGCGCGGGAGTCGCCCCCGCCTGGTGGGCGTCGCTCCCATTTTACGCGACGGGGGCGTCGCTTGTCAGCGTCCCTGGCGCCCGCGACCGTCATAGTCGGGCGGATAGGGCTGGCGCTCGCGGCGCGGCGGACCCTCGCGGCGCGGGTCGCGTGGGCCGACCGGGGCGCGAGGCCGCTGCGGCTGGCCATTCACACGCCGCGCCCGCGCCAGTTCGATGGCCATCCGCCGTTGCCGCTCGGCCTCAGCGCGCTTACGGCGGTCCAGCCAAAAGAAGACGCCCGCCAGCAGCAGGAGCAACGCGACCAGCGCGGCGCCGCCGATCAGCAGCCAGTTTGGCCCGGCGCTGGCGGTGTGGGCCGTGGCGCTGGTCGTGGCGCCGACGATCCGCGCCTGGACGGTCGTGACGCCGCCATCGCCAAGCTGGCCGTAGACACCGACGGTCACGGTATAGTCGCCTGGCTTCTGGTAGGTGTGGGCAACAGTAGGCGTAGAGGTCGTCACCAGCGGCGAGCCGTCGCCGAAATCCCACGCCACCGCGACTGGCTGGTCGGCTGGCGGAGTCGTCTTCGAGGCGTCGAAGCTGACACTCGCGCCGACCGCCGCCGAGGTGGGCGAAGCCGAGACATACGCCTGCTGGGCTGGCTCGATGATGACCACGCCAACCTGCGAGATGGCCCTGGCTCCGCGCGCGTCGGTAACGGTCAGCGTCACGAAGCCGCGCCCGGCCTGCTTGAAGAGGTGCGACACCTTCGAGCCGCTGGAGACGGAGTTGTCACCGAAGTTCCATGACTCGTTCAGGGTCGTCCCGGTGACAGCGTGCGAGCCAGTAGCGTCGAAGGTGATCTTACCGCCGACGGTGATGACGGTAGGGGTCAGCGCTCGCGCCTGCGCGACGGGTGGATTGCTGAAGGGAGCCGCGATGACATGCATGATGGCGTTATCGAAGAGGCCCCACTGGCCGGAGACCGGCTCGTAGACCGAGGTGACGACGGTATAGGTCCCCGTCCTGATGAACGTGTGGGTCGGCTTCCGCTGGTAGGACATCGCCGAGCCGTCGCCGAAGTTCCAGCGCCACTGCACGGAGGAGGGATCAGGCGCGCTGGGCATGCGGCTGAGGTCTTCGTAGAAGGTGACAGGTTTGTTGACGTAGTAGTCCAGCGCGAAGATGCCGGCGGGCGCATCGGTGGCGTCGTTGGGCGGGGCGTAGGCCAGCGCGGGCGCGCCATTCGCCACCATCGTGACGCTGGCGCCCAGTCCACAGGCGCAGAGGCTGCTCTGTGGCGTCGGACGAGCCAGCGCGAGGCCCACCATCAGGCTGACAGCGAGGAAGACCGCCACCACTACCGACCGCCCAACCGCCCCCAGCCGCCCCAAGCGCCGACTGGCGCGCGCAGGCTCTGGCGCCCGCTCGGGATCCCTGTCTCGCGACTGACTCCACATAGCGCGTCCTCTCAGCTTCCCGGCGCCACACTTCGGCGTGACGGGCGCCCACGCATTTCCGCGCACGGGCGCCGGATCAGTCGCATCATAGCATGACGCGGCGCGCCTGACCCCAGACACGCCGCGTCACTGGTACTCTTAGGATGATTGGCCGGTTGGGAGGCTAGCCGCGCTGCTCCTTCTTGGCCGCGCGGTAGATGTTGGCCATCTTGCGGGCGGTCGCGTCATCCACGCCGAGGCGCTCTTGCAGGGCGGCGATGACATCACGCTGCACCGGCTGGATGCCCGTGGCCTTCAGCTCATTGATGACCGTCTCGACCTGCTCAACGGTCCGCGCGTGAGGGTCGTTCATCGTGCGCAGCAGCGGGCTTGGCTCGGCGCTGCGGCGGATGGCCGGGCGCGGGCCAGTCGTGCCGGTCAGGCCATCAGTCTCGCTGGGGAAGAAGGCCGCGATGCCAGCGCCAACGCTGGGGCGCGGGCGGCCCGCCCACGAGGCGGACACATCGGCGTCGGCTCCGCCGAGCGTGTCGGGTGTGGCGTCGTTGAGCAGCGATGGCTGCGAGAGCGCGGCCCGCGCGCCCATCGGCTCTGGCCGCGCCGCGCCTGCCGCCGGAGCCGCGTGGTTGTACATCTCGCGCCCGGAGCGCCCGGCGCCCGACAGGTCGCGGCGCGAGTTCGGCGTGAAGAGGCGGGTTGGCGCCTGCTCATCCGCGGAGTGCGCGGAAACGATGGTCGCTTCGGCGGGCGCGGAGATGGCGGGCGCGACATCGGCCTGGGCATCCTGCGTATCATCGGCGTCAGGCAGAGCGGCCTGCTGTCCGCCGCGACGCTGCCCCAGGAAGCCCGCCGCCTGCTCGCGCGCGGCCACCGCCGTCTGCGCCATGCCACGCAACTGCGCCTCGCGGACCTTGGCGTTGGCC
>DASVWQ010000164.1:0-16180 GCA_036393135.1 Ktedonobacterales bacterium | reverse complement strand
GAAGCCGGTCGCGTCGCCCTCCGGCGAGATGAAGTCTTCGGCGAAGACGGCCTGGCTGCCCTCGGCCATGATGATGAGGGTGTGCGAGAGGCTCGATTTGCCCTGGAGGTCGGCGCGGATGATGGCGCGCAGGGGATGCTCAAGCGCGACGCCGCGCGGGACGTAGACGAAGACGCCGTTATCCCAGAAGGCGCCATGCAGGGCGGTGAACTTGCCGTCGCGCGGGGTGACGACGCGCATCATGAAATGCTCGCGGATCAGGTCGCCATGCTCGCGGACCGCCGTGGCCAGGTCGCAGAAGATAACGCCCTGCGCACGCGCCGCCTCGTCGAAAACATACTCGACGGGCTGGCCGTTGCTCAGGCCGAGGAATCCGGCGAAGGTCTCGCGCCGCTCGGCGGGCGGGACGAGCGTGCCGCTGGCCGTCTCCTCCGCTGTGGAGGTAGACGCGAAGTCGTCCAGCTTGAGGCGACGCAGATCGGTGCGGCGCCACTCCTCATCTTGCCGGGTGGGCATCGGTGTCGCCTGGTAGATCGCCCAGGCGTCGCGCCGCCGCTGGCGCATCCACTCCGGTTCATCGCGGCGCGCGATCAGCTCTTCGAGGGCTTCCTGGTTGAAGCCCCGCCGCGCGACAGGCGCTGTCATAGTCTCCTGGCCTCGTTTCTATCTCACGCTCGTTCGTTGTCAATCGATCGCTATCACCTGGTCAGCGCACGCGGAGCGGAGCAGCCTGCGCCGCTCCGCTCCGTGGATTCGTGTCTCGCGCGCTGCGGTTCACTTAGAATGGTCGCGGAGTCATCTGGCTCGCGCGGCGATCAACCGACGGATCCAGACATCTCGAGCTGGATCAGCCGATTCAGTTCGACCGCGTACTCCAGTGGCAACTCCTTCGCGACCGGCTCGATGAAGCCGCTCACGATCATGGTGTAGGCCTCGCTCTCGGTCAGCCCGCGGCTCATGAGGTAGAAGAGTTGCTCCTCGCCGACCTTGGAGACGGTCGCCTCGTGGCCGACCTCGACATCTTCCTCTTCGATCTCGATGTAGGGGTAGGTGTCGGTGCGGCTCGCCTCGTCCAGCAGCAGCGCATCGCAGCGCACGTTGGACTTCACGCGCGGGGCGCCCTTCTGCACCTTGAGCAGGCCACGGTAGCTCGACCGCCCTGACCCCTTCGAGATGGACTTGGAAACGATCTGCGAGGAGGTATCGGGCGCGACATGCACCACCTTGCCGCCTGCGTCGAGGTGCTGGCCGTCGCTGGCCATCGCCACCGAGAGCACCTCGCCCCGCGCGTGCGGCTCCATCAGCCACACAGCGGGATACTTCATGGTGATCTTGGAGCCCAGATTCCCATCGACCCATTCCATCGTCGCGCCTTCGTAGGCGACGGCGCGTTTGGTGACGAGGTTGTAGACGTTCTTCGACCAGTTCTGGATGGTGGTGTAGCGCACCCGCGCATCCTTGTGGACGATGATCTCCACGACGGCGCTGTGCAGGCTGTCGGAGGTGTAGGTGGGAGCCGTGCAGCCCTCGACATAATGTACGTAGCTGCCCTCATCGGCGATGATCAGTGTGCGCTCGAACTGGCCCATGTTCTTCGCGTTGATGCGGAAGTAGGCCTGGAGCGGAATCTTGATCTGGACGCCCTTCGGCACGTAGATGAAGCTGCCACCGCTCCAGACGGCGCTGTTGAGCGCGGCGAACTTGTTGTCGTTCGGCGGGATGATCGTCGCAAAGTAGCGCTTGAACAGCTCCTCGTGCTCGCGCAGCGCCGTCCCCGGATCGACGAAGATGACGCCCAGCTTCTCCAGGTCCTCGCGCACCTTGTGGTAGATCACCTCAGATTCATATTGCGCGCCCACGCCAGCGAGGTATTTGCGCTCGGCTTCGGGGATGCCAAGCTGCTCGAAGGTGTCTTTGATCTCGGTGGGCAGGTCGTCCCAGGTCTTGCCCGCCTCCTGCGTCGGCTTGATGTAGTAGTAGATGTCATCGAAGTCGATGTCGCTCAGGTCGGCGCCCCAGGTTGGCACGGGCCGCTTGTAGAACATGTCGAGCGCCTTGTGGCGGAAGTCGCGCATCCACTGCGGCTCGCCCTTCATCTGCGAGATCTCTTCGACAACATCGTGCGAGAGGCCCTTGCGCGACTTGAAGACGTAGTTCTCGGCCTTGCTGAAGCCGTACTTGGTGTCGTACTCGTCCGTCCCAATGCCGACTGGCGTGTTCGCGCTCACGTCTATACCTCCCTGGGTGGGTGCTTCGTGTCCGCGGATCCTGATGAATCCTGGGAGAGACTACTGGCGCGTCGCCCGTGCCGACTCGCGGGAATCCGCCCGGATTCCGATCGTGGTAGGTCGCCGTGGGCTGTGCGCGTCCTCCGTGGGCAGTCGTAATTCTGACTTGTCCACTAGGATATAGTATGCCACGCCCCCGCGAACCCGGTCAAGAGCGGACGCCTCGCCGCCCGGCCCGCCCGCGTGTGCGAATCACGGCAGCGATACGCGCGCGTTCAGTCGCCAGACCGTCACTTGGGCGTCCTGCTCGTCGCCCACCGCCAGCCGCTGGCCATTGGGCGACCAGACTGGCGTATCGATGTCGCCAGTACACGCCAGCGAATAGAGGCTATAGGGGTAGGTGTAGGTCGCCTGCGCCACTGGATCGGCGGTTTTGCTGGCGCTGATCGACAGCTTCGCTATCTGGGGGTTCGACGCGCAGGAGTAGGCGGCGAGCAATGCGCCATCCGGGCTGCGCGCCAGCGCCACGCCAGCGGACGAGGGCTGCCCCGCCGCGATGGCCGCGCTGGTCGCCGTATCGGGCGCCTCCGCGCTCGCTGGCCAGTAGCTGGAGGATGGCGCGGCGGGGACCTGCGCGCCAGGCAGCCGCAGGTAGACCGAGGTCGCCAGGTTGGGGATCACATACTTGCCATCCGACGACCAGACCCACTGGCTCGTGCGATAGAGCGCCGGGGTAGTCGCGATCTGGCGCAGTCCTACCACGCCGCTGGCCCACGGCGAGATAGAGCCGCCGGTTGCGCCAGTGGCTGGAGCGCTGACAGGCGAGAGCGCGCCGCCCGCGCTCCACTGCCAGGCGGGCGCAAAGGCAATGGTATCGGTCGATAGCGCCTGAGTCGGCGCCTGGGGGATCGCCGTCGCTGTGCCCACGCCTGTCGAAATGTTCCACGTGAAGCGTTGCGCCACCAGGCCGACGAGCGGGGAGACGCCAGACCCGCCTGCTGCTGCTGGCTGCGCTGGCCCCGCCGCCAGCAGCAGACGGGGCTGCGCGTTCGCCACTCCCACCGGAAACAGCGCCAGCCCGCCATTTTCGCGCATGGACTGCGGCGCGGCGCTGGAGAGCGTGGCATAGGTGAAGAACACCGCGACCGTGTGGCCATCGGGCGTCCAGGCCAGCGATTGCGGCGCCAGCCCCGCGATGGAGCAGCCCTTCCAGGCGCCGCAGAGTGTCGCGCTATCAGGCGTCGGTAGCGTGATGCGCTGGGTCACGGCGCCGTGCGCGCTGTCGAAGATCACCAGCGCATAGCCTTCCGCCTGGTTGACTGAGACGTAGGGGACGTTCTGGCCGCCGGAGAGCTGGGCGATCGACACCTGGGAGTTGTATGGCTCGCAGGAGTCCTGTGGGCGGTTGGTCTGGCCGAGGACGGCGAAACGCTGGCTGTCGGGCGCCCAGGCGGGCGTCGTCGTGCAGAAGACGCCGCCCGCCGCGCTCATGCTGAAGGTGCGCGCCGTCAGCGTCGGGGCTGTCGTGATCGCGTGGGCGGTTGACCCGCGCCGCAGAGCGTAACCCGTTCCCAGCGCGACGACCAGCAGCGCGGCCAGTCCCACTGCCAGCGCCAGACGCCAGCGCCGCCCGCCCGATCTGTCCGCGTCGTCCAGTTCGTCCATGAGCGCATCTGGCGCATCTGGGGCGTTTGGCGCATCTGCCGACTGCGGCGCCGCCCGCCCCGCGTCTTGTCCCGCGTCCGGCGCCATCTGGGCCGCCAGCGCCCGTAGCGCGCTCAGCCGCTGTTCCCGCTCGCTGTCATCGGAGCGCCCGCCCATCGTCGTATTCCCTTCGGTCGTGAGCCATCCTCGCCGCGATCTTCGCGCCACAGATGGTGACGCCGTTACCTGCCGGGATTTTACGCGCCGCTCCGCCGCTACAATAGAGTATATACACGCGAACAGGGCGCCACGAGGGCGCCTGGAGTGATTCGACCGAGGAGAACCGAGGAGACAAGCGTGGACGAAGCGATCAAGAAGGAGGCGTTGCGCCTCTTTACCTATGGACTCTATGCCGTGAGTGTCAGTGTGGATGGGCAGCGCAACGCTTTCACAGCGAACTGGTTGGGGCAGGTCTCGTTCGACCCACCACTGGTCGCGCTCTCCATCCAGAACGATTCCGCCTCGTTGCCGATGATCCGCGCGGCGCGGCGCTTTGTCATCAGCGTCTATGACGCTGGGCAGCGCGAGCTGGCGGGGCAGTTGGGCAAGGCGCTGAGTCGGCGCCCCGACAAGCTCGACGGGGTTGTCCTTGGCCAGACGCCCGGCGGCCAGCCCTACCTGAGTGAGGCGCTCGGCTGGGTCGAGGTCGCCGTCACCAGCGAGACGCCAGCGGGCGATTCCACGCTGCTGCTGGGGCAGGTGGTGGATGCCGACATGTTGCGCCGTGATGAGCCGCTGACGATGCGCGCGGCGGGCTTCCGTCACGCCGGCTGAGGGCTGGCGACTGCGCGGAGACGCAGCGCGGCGGCCACGCCCCTGACTTCGGGCCTGGCCGCCGCTCGTGGCGCGTTTGTGGCGCGCGGGCGCTGATGAGGGGCGCCGCGTGCGGCGGCGCCGGAGCCGCGCGCTACGACTCGCTGGCTGCAGCGTTCTCCGCAGACTCCTCAGGCGTGGGTGTTGGGCTGGCCGTCGCGGCGCTCTCCGCCGCCTCCGCCGCCTCCACCGCGTCCACCGCCTCCACCGCCTCCTCCACCGCATCCTCTGGCGCGGGCTGCTCGTCTGCCTGCGCGCCATCCTGTTGCTTGCGTGCGCGCGGGGCAGGCGTCGCCCTCTTCACTGGCTCCCAGTTGGGCGCCTTTGTGAGAATCATGGACATCATGCGCCCTTCCATGATCGGCGGGCGCTCGATGACGGCGATGTTCTTCACGTCGGTCATCATCTGTTCTAGCAGGCGGCGGCCAAGTTCCGGGTGCGCCATCTCGCGCCCACGAAAGCGCACGACCACCTTCACCTTGTCACCCTCGCCGAGGAACTCCTCGACTTTGCGCACCTTCACGGCGACGTCGTGCTCGTCGGTCTTGGGGCTGAGGCGGATCTCTTTCAGCTCGGAGGTCTTCTGGCGCTTGCGCGCCTCATTCTCCTTCTTCGCCTGCTCGTACTTGAACCGTCCGTAGTCCATCAGGCGGCAGACTGGCGGGTTCGCCATCGGCGACACCTCGACCAGATCCACGTTTCGCTCGCGCGCTATCCGCAGCGCCTCCGCCGACGACATCACCCCGACGACCTGTCCGTCCTCATCGATGACACGGACCTCACGGGCGCGAATGCGCTCGTTCACACGCAGCTCGCGCTGCCTGTTGTCGCCACGAAAATCTCTGTTGATAGGTACACCTCCCGTGTGACCAGTGTTTTCGCCCTTGAGCGCACAGCGCGCTCGCGCGGCCCGCCGCCGCATCCCCTGGGCGTTTGAAATGGGAACGATACTGCCTGGGAGTGTAGCACACACCGTCGCGTGTCCACAAGGCGGCGGCATGGCTTCCAGGCAACACAAAGAAGGCTGCGGAGCGCGCTCCCAGCCCGGCTTTGCGCGATGCGGCGCCCGCTGGGGGCGCGCGGCGTGGCTAGCGGGTCTTCTCGACCTTCATCATCGTGCGCAGGCAGCGCGTGCAGATGTGCACATGGCGCGGCGTGCCATCGATGATCAGCCGACGGCGCTGGATGTTGACCAGGAACCGGCGGTTGGTCTTGCGGTTTGAGTGGCTGACGCTGTGGCCGTATTGCGAGGTGCGGCGGCACATATCACAGCGAGACGACATGGAGATACTCCCTTGCAGCCCACATGGGCGTAGATATGACTGCGGAGCGCGACGCCCGCTCGACAGGGGCCTCGAAGGTGGCCTCGGCGGCCGCCTCGCGGAGGCGTCGGGGCTGAGGCGGGCGCGGCCTGTGCGTGAGTTTCATACCAGGCAAACACGCCAGAAAAGTATAGCATGCCCTTGCGCGCAGACGCAAGCGCGTGTATGCTGCGCATGCCAGATGTCATGCGCCACGCCACGCGCCAGAGAACGCGCCAGATGTACGCGCCGCGCGCATAGTCCCGATGCGCTCGCGGCGGCGCGCGCCGCGCATGGCCGCCCACCAGCCCTGCGTGGTTTGTGTCTGGGCGCGCATCGCTGGGCCAGCGCCACGACGGCGGAGGAGACGAGTCAGCGACGATGACGACAGCCAATCGCGACACAGCCCCAACCGCCCTGCCCGCCGATCAGCGCGCGGGACAGGCCGCGCCCGCCGCCCCATCCGCCGCCCGCCGTGGCAAGGTGGAAGTCTCGGCGCACGCCATCGCCAGCATCGCCGCACAGGCCGCCGCCGAGTGCTATGGGGTCGCGGGCCTCACCGCCCATCGCCAGGGGCTGGGCGCCGTCCAGCGGCTCGCCCCCACCGAGATCGCGCGCGGGGTAGATGTCCGCTTCATCGCCGACACCGTGACCATCGACCTGTGGGTCATCCTGGAGCATCGCCTGCGGGTGGTCGAGGTCGCCCATAATGTCATGGTGATCGTCAAATACGCTGTCGAGCAGGCGCTGGGCCTGCATGTCGCGCAAGTCAATGTCAATATTCAGGCGCTGCGTGTGCGCAAGTGAGCGCGCGTGCGGCGCCTTTCGCGCAGGCCAGCCGTGGCTCTCCCGCGCCGATCCGCGTTGAGGTCGGGCGCTCCGCCATCAACGTCTGATCGTCTCTGTCGCCGCGTCAGCAGCAGTTCACATGGGAGTGAATGGAGGGCGAGTGGGGGTAAGGACCCCTGCGAGATCTATGGCACGAAACATCTTTTCGCGCTTCACGCGCGCCCGTCCGCGGACGGCCAGTGAGCTGGATGGCCAGGCGCTCAAGACGCTGTACCTGGCTGGCTACGCCTGGCTGGAGCGCCATAAAGAAGTCATCAACGCGCTCAATGTCTATCCGGTGCCAGATGGCGACACTGGCAAGAACATGACACTGACGATGGCCGCCGCCGTCAAAGCCCTCGGCGATTCCCAGGAGACCGCTATCAACACGGTCGCGCGCGTCTTCGCCCAGGGCGCGCTGATGGGCGCGCGGGGCAACTCCGGCTCGATCCTCTCGCAGATTCTCGGCGGCTTCAGTGGCAGCGTCGCCAGCAAGACGACCATCACCCCCGCCGATTTCGCCGAGGGGCTGCGCGCCGGCGCCGTCTCGGCCTACGCCTGCGTCGAGCGCCCCGTCGAGGGCACCATCCTGACCGTCGCGCGCGAGGCGGCGGATGCGGCGCTCGCCAGCGCCGGACGCGGCTCCGGCTTCGTCCAGCTCCTCGAAGACACCCTGCGCGAGGGTCAGGCCTCCGTCGCCCGCACGCCCGACCTGCTCGACAAGCTGCGCAACGCCGGCGTCGTGGACGCCGGTGGCCAGGGCTACGTTACCGTGCTGGAGGGCATGCTGCGCTCACTGCGCGGCGAGGCTGTCGAGCAGGCGCCGCGCAGTGAGCGCGAAGCCGCGCCGGAAGCCCATCGTCGGGGCCTGGTGGAGATCGAGGAAGAGTTCGGCTATGAGGTCGTCTTCCTTCTGCGCGGCGAAAACCTCGATGTCGCTGGCATCCGCGCCACGATCAACGACATGGGCGGAGTCTCCACCGTCGTCGCGGGCGATAGCCAGATGCTCAAGGTGCACACCCACACGCCCACTCCTGGCAAGATTCTCGACTATGGCGTGAGCCTGGGCAGTCTGCTCGACATCAACATCGAGAACCTGCAAGAGCAGAGCATCGAGTACGCCGAGGAGAGCGCCCGCGAACGCGGCCTGACGGGCATGGACCTGCACAGCGCCGCCAGCGTGAATGGCGCCCGCCCGGCGACCAGCGCGACGCCTGCCGCGCCCGCCCTCCCGCCGCAGCCGCCAGAACCGGTGGAGGCGCGCGAGGTCGGCGTGGTCGCGGTGGTCGCGGGCGACGGCTGGGCCAACATCTACGGCAGTTACCGCCTCGGTGGCATTGTCTCTGGCGGGCAAACGATGAACCCCAGCGTGGAGGACCTCCTGCGCGCCGTCGAAGCCTGCCCCAGCGACCAGGTGATGCTGCTGCCCAACAACGGCAATATCATCATGAGCGCGCGTCAGGTACCACAACTGACCAAGAAGCGCGTCCACGTCACGCCGACGACCTCCATGCCGCAGGGCGTCGCCGCGTTGCTGGCCTACAACCACCAGGCCGACTTCGAGACGAACGCCGCCGCGATGGACAAGGCGATCACGGCGATCAGCTCTGGTGAGGTGACGCGGGCCGTGCGCGACGCCCAGATCGACGGCGTGGCGGTGCGCGTGGGCGAGTACATCGGGCTGGCCAACGGCAAGCTCGTCGCCTCTGGCGGCGACCTGACCCAGACGCTTCACGACCTGCTCGCGCGGATGGGCGCGGGCGACCACGAAATCATCACGCTCTTTAGCGGGCAGGATGTCACCCCCGCCGACGCCGAGGCGATGGCCGCGCGCGTGCGGGAGTGGTTCCCCGGCCAGGAGGTCGAGCCGCAAGACGGCGGGCAGCCGTTCTACGACTACATCGTGTCAGTCGAATAGCGGGCGACAGCAGGCGACGAATTCAGCGCGGCGCAGACAGCCGACCAGGGTGAGAGGATCGAACAGCGTGACAGTACGGATCGTGACCGATAGCACCTCCGATATTCCCCGCGAGCGTGCGGAGCAGCTTGGCATCGAGGTGGCGCCCCTGATCGTGCTGTTCGGCGACGAGGAGTTCCGCGACGGCATCGACCTGACCGGCGATGAGTTCTATCGCAAGCTGGCCAGCACGCCGATTGCGCCCACCACCTCCGCGCCGTCCGTCGGCGCCTTCCAGGAGGCCTATCGCAAGGTCATTCGCGAGGGGGCCGAGGCTGTGCTGGAGATCAGCCTGGCCAACAACCTCAGCGCGACCTGCGGCAACGCCATCCAGGCGGCGAAGACCGTCTCGGCGGAAACCGGCGTGCCGATCGAGGTGATCGATTCCGGGACGGTGAGTGGTGGCTTTGGTATGCCTACCGAGATCATCGCCAACGAAGCGCGCAAGGGCGCTTCGCTCGCCGACCTGAAAGCCCACGCCCAGAGCATGCTGGAGCGCGTGCGCCTCTACGCCGCGCTCGACACGCTGGAATATCTCAGGCGTGGCGGACGCATCGGCGGCGCGAAGGCGCTGCTCGGCTCGCTGATGAATGTGAAGCCGCTGGTCGAAGTGCGTGGCGGCCAGGTGTTGCCGCTGGAGAACGTCCGCACGCGCGCGAAGTCGCAGGAGCGGGTTGGGCAGATCGCGGCGCAGCAGGGCGACATCGAAGCGGTCGCGGTGGTGCGCAGCAACGATGAGGTGGGCGAGCGCTTCACTAGCATCGCGCGCGGCTTCTGGGATGGCCCCATCTATCAGTATGTGCTGGGGCCAGTCGTCGGCGCCCATGCGGGTCCTGGCGCGGGCGGCATCATCGTCATAGTCAAGCCGGACGTGTCAGCCTGACGAGCGCGGCGCGGCGGCCACGCAGGGCAGGCGGCGGACCGGTCGGAGATCGGGCCGATGGCGGACTATTTCACGCGGGCGCGGGCCGAGGCGCTACTGCCCCGGCTGACGGCGGCGCTACGCGAGGTGCAGGCGCTGCGGGCTGAGCTGGCCGCGCGCGAGATGGAGCTGCGCGAGGTCCATGCCCGCGTCGCCGGCAACGGTCACGGCCTGCGCACTGAGCTGGAGACGCTGCCAGAGGAGATGGCTGACCTCACCCGCCGCATCGCCGACCAGGCGCGCGAGATCGCCGAGAGCGGCGCCCTCATCAAGGACCTGGACATCGGGCTGCTCGACTTCCCCGCCCTGCGCGAGGGGCGCGAGGTCTACCTCTGCTGGCGGCTAGGCGAGCCGCACATCGCCTGGTGGCACGAGATCGAGACCGGGCTGAGTGGCCGCCAGCCGCTGGAGGATGACGCCGAGTGAGGCTCACCTCTGGCGGATAGACCCCGCCGCCCGGTCTACAGCGTGACGCGCCCGTTGCCCGCTGGCATGGTGAAGCGCAGGAAGCCGCCGTTCGCCAGGCGCGTGCAGACCACCGCGATGAGGTAATAGACCAGCAGCATGCCGAGATTTTCCAGCGCCGCCAGCGCGAACGCGCCGACGCCCAGCGCTGGATGCGCGCCACCCGTCAGCCGCGCGATGTCCGGCGCGGTGGCCAGCCCGCCCCACGGAACGAGCGTCTCGCCGATGAACAGCTCGATCAGCAGGCCCAGCGCCCAGATCAGCGCCGCCAGCTCCGGGCCGAGCCGCCAGAACCGCGCGCTCATCTTCTCGCGCCGCGTCGAGACCACCCGCATCGCCGCCCAGACCGGTGGCGCCAGGAAGAGCGCCGTGCGCAGGATCAGGATGACAGGATAGAGCGCGGGCGGCCAGAAGCTGATGGGGACGAGCGACAGTCCCTGCGCGATCAGCGCGATCACCAGCCCCTCGATGATCGCCCGTCGCATTGTCGTCTTGCGAAACATGCCGTGCCTTTCCGCGTGGCGGGACCTGCGGGGACTCGCGCGCCGCGCGCCGACCTCCCCAGCGAGAGTATAGCGCGTGGCGGGTGGCTTGTGGCGGCGGGCGCCCTATCGGAGCCAGTCCTCGTCGTCGCCCTGGCGCACCGGTCGCGAGTCCCACGGGCGGAAGTTGGGGTCAGACGCGCCGCGCTGCGCAGGCTCAGCGCGGGCGGGCTGTGGCAGCGATTCCGGCGCGACAGGCACAGTTGGCAGGTTCGCGGCGGCGCGCGCGGCGGGCTGCTGGACCTGTTGCTGGACTTGCTGCTGGACCTGCTGCTGGACCTGCTGCGGATACTGCGGCTGTTGCGGGAGCTGTGGCGGCTGTGGCTGCTGTCCCACGCCCATCATCGCCAGGAACTGCGCGCCGTAGACATGCGGGTTGCTGGCGAACTGGACGAACGCCGCCGCGCGGTTGGTGATCGCCTGCCAGGCGCCACGGTCCACCAGTGTCGGCGGGGCCAGCAGCGCTCCCAGCGCGATAGAGCGCACGGGAAGCTGGAAATATTCGAGCAGATGCTCAAGCGCAAAGCCACCGGAGACCTGGATACTGATGTGGGTGAGCTGGCGCAGTAGCGAGCGCACATAGGCAGGCCCGCCAATGGCCTCCACCGGGAAGAGCTTGACCATCTCGGCGCCCGCGCGCTGGGCGGTGATGATCTCGGTCGGGGTGAGCGCGCCCAACACGCACGCGGCGCCTTTCTCCACGCAGAGTTGCGCGATCTCCGGGCTGCAGATGGGCGACGCGACGAAGCGCGCTCCGCTGGAGAGCGCCTCATTCGCCTGGCGTGGCTCCAGCGCCGCCCCCACCCCGACGATGATGTCGCTGCGGGTCGCGTAGTGGGTCAGGATTTCCGAGGCGCCGGGGATCGTCAGCGCGATCTCGAAGACGCCAACGCCGCCCGCCGCCAGCGCATCCACCACGCTGAGCGCCTGGGTCGCTGTGTCGGCGCGTATCTCCGCCACCAGCCGTCGCCGGGCGATGAGCGAAATCATCTCGCGTGGTATCATCGGTCTGCCCTTTCCGCGTGTCGAGCGTCGCGCTCGCCGCCCCGGCCATCATCGCCCCGGCCATCATCGTACCATGCCCGCGCAGGACTCGCGCAGGACTCGCGTCGCCAGTAGAGGTGGCCTATCGGATTTTGGCCTGGGTGGCGGCGTCTGCTATACTGCCCAACGGCGTCAGGCGCGCGGGTATAGCGCCGGGCGATACGTTCTGGTTGGCGTGGAAGGAGACCCCATGCGCGCGGTCTGGCGGTGTGCGAGCAGGCTTGCCTCTCTGGCGGTGATGGTGTTGCTGGCGGGTTGCGCGCCGTTTGGGCCGGTGGCGAGTGGGACGCCGTCGCCGTCTCCCGCCCAGGCCACCGCCACGATGGCGGCCGCGCTGCAACAGGGCTACGTCTGCGCCAACCCGCCGGGGTCGAGCGCCTTCGTCGCCTATGTCGATGCGAAGGGCCAACTCTACGTCGCCCAGGGTTGCGCCCCGCCGATCCTGATCCCTGCCCCGCAGGGGCGTGACCTCACCCCTATCGCCTTCTCCGCCCAGGACGGCTGGCTGCTCGTCTGGAACAACGCGACGGATAGCCAGGCCGCGGGCGCGGCCGATTGTCTGGCGGTCGTAGACCTGACGAAGATGACGCTGACGACGACCTCGACCTTCTGCAATGCGGCGGGGCCAAGCGGCGCGCCATCGGCCACGGCGAAGTTCTGGTGGTACAGCCCCATCGGCTGGGTGAATGATAATGCTTTCTACCTCGCCGAGACAGCGGCCAGCGCGGGGAATGCCGTGACAGTCGCCTATGTCGCGCTGCCGGGGCTGGCGGCGCTGCCCGTGACGACGATTCCCTGGGTGGCGAATCTGGCGCGCGTGGACGCCACAGATGTGAACGCGGGCGGCTCTGGTGTCGCACTAGCGGGCGGCGCGCTCTACTATGGCGGCTATCTTTCCGCCAGTGAGGGTGGCGCCTGGCTGCATCGCTTCACGCTGGGTACGCGAGCGGATACGCGCCTCGTGCGGCTGGGGCTGGCTGGCTCAGGTGGCTGCCAGGCGAAGATCACGCCGTGCCGCTGGACTGGCCCGTGGGATGTCACCTCTGATGGCGCCACCATCGCCTATCACTTGCCGGGGCCAGGTCAGTCGCTGACTGAGAGCGATACCGAGGCTGGCACGCCGCTGATGCTGGCCTCCACCACGGGCGGGCGCCCGACGCAACTCTTCCCTGGGGTGGACATGGGGCAGGGGTTCGCGGCGCCGATGTTCTCATCCGGCGGCGCGTTCGTCGCGGCGATGATCGGCCAGCGGCTGGTGGTTCAGGACACCGGCAGCGGCAAACTGACGACGGCGCCGAGCGGGCTGCGTCTGCACTCCTGGACTTCTGACCCCAACATCGCGCTGGTTCTCGATACGAACGCGCCGGGCGACCAGCGCATGGCGCTCTACAACGCCGCGAGTGGCCATGTCACGCTGCTCCAGTCGGGCGCCCGCGACTTCGTGTGGGGCTGACGCCGCGCGCCGTCGCGTGGATCGTCCGCGCGAGCGGTTGACGGCTGATTGCGCTGTGCGGTACACTATGCCAGCGCGCCCCGCCGATGTAGCTCAGTGGCAGAGCAACGGTTTCGTAAACCGTAGGTCGTGAGTTCAAATCTCACCATCGGCTCCAGTAGAAACCCTGAATTGAAGCGGCTTTGAGCAAATACGCTCAGGGCCGCTTCGTCGTTGGGCGGGGCATTTGACAGCATTTCTGACAGCAATTGCAGGTGATACTGGTTTTGTTTCGGGGGTTGTTATTTTGACGCTGTGCTGAGTATGATGGCATTAGGGTTAGCCTGCTGCGCTCCAACTCCCGACGCACCATTGGCATGCTGTAGTCAAAAGCACTGAATGCTTGACGCGGCCAGGAGGTGATGGGATGCACATCGGTGTTGTGCTGCCCACCTATGAGATTCCGGCAGACCCAGGCGCAATCTCTGACTTCGCCCAGGCAGCTGAGCAACTGGGATACTACCACCTCGCCGTGATGGACGAGGTCGCAGGCGCCGACCTTACGCACCGCGCCAATTGGAACGAGCGAGAGACCCTCGTCAATTTCCCCGAACCCCTCATTACCTGTGGCTACCTTGCTGGCGTCACCCACCGCCTGCGATTCGCCACCGACGTCATCGCCTTGCCGCAACGCCAGACGGTCCTCGTTGCCAAACAGGCTGCGGATGTGGACGTGCTCAGCAATGGGCGGCTGCGTTTGGGAGTGGGGATTGGTTGGGCCAAACCCGAGTTCCAGGCGCTGAACGAAGACTTTCATACCCGCGGCAGGCGGCTTGAAGAGCAGGTTGCCGTACTGCGGGCGCTCTTCACTCAGGATGTAGTGACCTTCCACGGACGCTGGCATCACATCGAGGAGATGGGCATCCGGCCGCTCCCCATCCAGCGTCCCATCCCAATCTGGCTTGCTGGCGAGGCTGATGTGGCGCTGCGGCGTGTTGCGGTCATCGCCGACGGTTGGGTCCCGATGATGCAGCCAGATGAGAACGCACGTGCAGCCATTGGACGACTCTTTGACTACGCGCGCGCTGCTGGGCGCGACCCCAAGAGCATCGCTATTGAGGGGGTGGTATATATCGCTGGCAAGACTCCTGATGAGTGGCGGCAGGAGGTCGTGACCTGGCAGGCGCTGGGTGCGACGAGCATCATGCTCTATGCGCTCGATGCGGGTCTGTTGTCGTTGCAGGCGCATATCGAGATACTTGAGCGCTTCAAGGATACAGCAGGAATCACCACGGAAGCCTGATACCAACGTTGCCTCAGTAGGCTGTAGAACAAGCCATGGCGTCCCAATCGCGCCATCTGCGCTGCGAGTGGCTCGCCTGGCGGGCGCGTCGCCGTAAACGCGCCCAACTCGAGATGCTTCTCACTCATAGCTCGCGGGCGTGAACGCAGCAGTCTATTGCGCACTTGCCGATAGACCTCGGTCACTTCTTCCGGTGTGCGCGCCGGGGAAGACCCGCACACCAAGACGGCGCTCTGGGCAGTGCGGACGGGAGGGGGCAAATGAACCTCACCGTCCGCCTACTTTGAAGGATTCTGTTTGGGGGTCGTTCGGTTGGCGCAAACCATGATAGTGTCAGGGATGGAGGGCAATAGACCTCCTGCTTTGCGGGGTTTGGCGGGGTTTTCTACACCCCCGGCCAGATTGGCACGAACGAGTGCAACCGCATATGTATTTGTAATGTATGTGTACTTGTAAAGGTGAAAGTGCTATAGGCCATACAATACCCCGCAATACATACAAGCAGTTGTCTGTGAACCAACGAACTGTCAGGTTTTGTGGCAACCACATGGCGCGAACACAAAACCCCGCAAACCGACCACGAGGCATTGCCATACACCAGTCGAAATGACGAGCAATGCGACCGTAAGATCATCGCCCCGACCACGGGGCGCAACGTGAAAAGGAGAGAACAATGAGTCGCAAACGCAGCAAGGCGGAACGGGCGGCGTAGCGCGAGCGGCAGGCGCGCTGGCTGTGGGAGGCATCATCACTGTCAGCGCAGGAGAAGCTTCTGCTGATGGCCGATGCGCGCTACATGGCGGCGTGCTTGGCGGGTGAGCCTGCTGAGCCGCCCAACCACTGGACAGCCGAGCAGCGCGCCGCATGGGCTGCGGTGCTGGCGGATGACGGCGCCCGCGCCGCAGCGCTCGCCTGGGCGATGGTGGGCTGGGTCAAACTGGAGCGTGAGACTGCTGTTTTGGACTATTGACTCCCTGCGCGCTCCGCCGATCGGGCAGGCGCAACTGACGCAGTGTACACTTACTGACGTTTGCACAGAGGGTTAATGCGGCGCTGCTGACCTGGCGGGACAGACATGACCGGCCAGGCGGCTGCCAGGCGGCTGCCAGGCGCCACAGCGCGCAGGTGCACAGACGCGCAACGCATTGGGACCTGGGCGCGTATACGAGCGTCGGCCAGGTGGGCTGTGGTGAGGGCTGCGAACCGCTGCTGCACCATGTGGTGGTCCATGATGATGATTCTTCCCCGTGGGTGGTCGCGGGCCTGATGATGGATTGGCCGGGGCTGCCCGCCGGAAGCTCAGCTGGGATCGGCCACAGTGACGGCTTGATTGACGGCTTGATTGACGGCTTGCGGCGGGAGGCATTGTGCCTGCAGGAGCGGGTCGGGTAGCCGGTCGCCGAGTCGCAGCAAGCCGGCTCCGGTCAGTGCTACTGCCAGGGCGCCGCCCCACCAGACGGCGTCGGGGGACGTTGCGAGCAGGACCCCGCCGACTGCGGGGCCGAGGGCAACGCCTACGGTGAAGCTGAGGCCGTAGAGCGACATGTAGCGGCCGAGCAGATGCGGGGGCGCCAGGTCGGCGACGACTGGGCCGAGCACGATGAACTGCGCGCACTCACCGATCGCGATCACGATCGCGAC
>DASVWQ010000163.1:0-4190 GCA_036393135.1 Ktedonobacterales bacterium | reverse complement strand
ATGGCTCAGCCGCCCACCTCGTTTGTGTGGGATGAACCAGATGCTGGGTAGTATCTGAAGGGGAAATGCCCGCGCTGGATCAGGTTAGCTCGCATGACGACACACTGCGGGTCATTAAAGCGGAGCAGACTCGCCGTTGCCCGTCCGATGGCTGTCAATGGCATGATCGTCGCCGCAGCCCAGCGGAAATGATCCGCCCATTGATCGGCGCGCGGATGAAAGAGGCGCGTGACAAGGCCGGTTTGCGGGTCGAGCGAGGCAATGTCAGATCCCTTGCGATGGTTACACGAATAGCATGCGTGCGCAAGGTTATCGAGCCGTGTCGGGCCACCATGCTTCGTAGCGATAATGTGATCTGGCTGGTGTGGGATAAGCGCGATGTCGTCGGGCAGTCCACAATACTCACAGCAGTGCGCCGCACGCTCGGCCACTGATGCGCGGAGCGCCTTATCAACGCGCTCGCTCACGCCGTGTCGCCTGCGGATGGCGCCGACGGGCCTGGCGCACTGGCGCGGGAGCGAATCAACGCGACCAGATCATTGACGACGAGCAACTCATCCAATTGACGGCGCTCGTCGGCGCTCAACGTACCGTCATCCTCGCGTTCGAGGAGATCGTTGATCCAGTCGAGCGCCGCATCGGAGAGGTGGAACCGCGCAATCTCCGTGACGGACGGGCCACCAGCGAAGAAGTCAGCGACCTCTTCCAGAGGGCTGGGCGATGGGGCTGTCTGGCTCATGGCGTCGCCTGTGATCTTTTACCGTGTGTTTGCTGACACGTCCAGCGGAACATCTCTGAAGGCAGCATACCACGGGCGGCGGGGCGATGGCTCAGCCGCCCGCTTCGTCTTCGCGCATGCGCTAGGGCAGCGTGAGATAGGTGAGCGCACTGGCCTGGGGTGTCGGGCTGAAGACGTATTGCAGCGCCCAGACCCGCGCGCCCTGCGCCAATGGCTGGAGGCGCCAGTTGTCCGAGCGGTCCTGCGAACCAGCAGCGTAGGGCGTCCAGCGCGGCGTGGCGCTCGTCGCGTCGAGGATGTCGGTGTTGGCGCCGCCGTCCTCCTGCGCCACGACCACGCCAGTTGGCGAGACGAGCGCGTTGATGTAGCCGCCAGTCGGCGCGCCGCCGCTACTGTTAGCCGTCGGTGTGGTGGACAGCGCAGACAGCAGCGTCCACGTTGCGCCGCTATCCTGCGAGAACAGTTCGATCGGCGAGCCGTTCGCCGTGGTGGCGACCACGACGCCGTCGTAGCTCGACCCATCGGCGCGCCGGGTGAAGCTGACCGATTGGATGCCCGGCTCGCTGAGCGCGGTCGAGGCCCACGTCGCGCCGCCATCGGTGGATCGCCAGAGCGCCGCGCCCGCCGACTGCTGGCAGGCTGCGGCGGGGACCTGGGTGGCCACGGCGAAGATCGTCGTCCCCGCCACCGCCATATCGGTCAATGCATAGCCCGCCGACTCCAGGGTCTGGCCGATGGGATTCCACGTCGCGCCACCATCATCGCTGGCATAGAGCAGCGTGCTGGCTTTCGGCTTCGGCATACTCGTGCAGGAGGCGGCGCCGTAGTAGATCGGATAGACCCGCCCGACCAGCCGCGAGCCGACCACCGCGACACTGGCGAATCCCGCGCCGCTGGCCACCGTCGCCAGCGTGCGCCAGGTCGCGCCGCCGTCCTGGCTGCGATAGAGCGCCTGCCGGATGACATGCCCGGCTCCTTGCAGTTCGTTGACCGCTTCCTGATAGAAGATGTCCTTGGAATTTTGCGCGTCGATGAAGATAGCGCAGGAGGCGGCGACGGTGGCAGGGTCGGAGATGGCGGCCATCGCGGGCGCGGAGACGCTGTACCACTCACCACCGTAGCTGACGTAGAGCCGCGGCGTACTGGTCAGCGAGCCGGCGGCTGGCCCGTTGTCGGCGCAGAGATACGCCAGCGAGGGCCTGGACGGCGCGAACTGGATATCCTCAGCGGCGGTCGGCGGAGTAGACGACTTCCACGCGGCGGGCAGGTTCACAGGAGTGGCGCGCGGCGTGGCGGTCGCGGCGGTATAGGCGCCCGTGGGGTTGGCGGCGCAGGCGGCGAGGGTCAGCGCGAGGGTCAACGAGAGCGTCAGTAAGGCGCTGGCGGACGGAGCGGCGTGGCGGCGCATGCTGGCGTTCATCCCTTTCCCGGCGCCACGTGGCGCCCCAATACAGGCTACTCCCTGTCCAGGTACTTTAGACGAGCGAGAGGCTGGAACTTCACGCCGCACGAGGGCGTTGTGAGGCGGCTCACACGTGGACCATCCCCTGCTCGCACTGCCTGCGCCAGCTATTCGCGAAGATTCGCAGATGCGAGTATATGCGCATGTGTCTTGTTGTATAACGTGCGTATTCGCTACAATAGGAAGCGTGGCCGCTGGAGGGCGTGGATGGAGTCCCGCCAGCCAGCGCGGAATGGACTCGCGGAGCGATGAGGGAGGACACGCGATGCTGGCGATTCGACGGGTGCTCAGCGATAACACGCCGGGCCTGCGCCGCAAGGTGGTGGGCATCTACGGACTGCTCATCACCGTCAACATCATCCTCTGGGCGCTGACCCTGCTCGCCTCGGTCCGCTATCCGCTGATCCTGCCCATCGCGCTGGCGGCGTATGGCTTCGGCCTGCGCCACGCGGTAGACGCCGACCACATCTCGGCCATCGACAACGTGACGCGCAAGCTCATGTCTGAGGAGAAGCGTCCCGTCGGCGTCGGCCTGTTCTTCTCGCTGGGGCATTCCAGCGTCGTCTTCCTGATGGCGACGCTGGTGGCGATAGGCTCAGCCTTCGTCAGCAAGGGACTGGCCAATGACAGTTCGACGCTGCACACCATCGGCGGGCTGATCGGCACGGGCGTTTCGGGCTTCTTCCTGCTGGCCATCGCCGCGATGAACCTCTTCATCCTGGTCGAGGTGGTCCGCACGTTCCGCCAGGTGACGAATGGTGGCGTCTACGACGGCGACGCGATTGACGACTACCTGAACAAGCGCGGCTTCTTCGCCCGCATCTTCCGCGGCTTCTTCAAGACGGTGGACGCGAGTTGGAAGATGTACCCCATCGGCTTCCTCTTTGGCCTGGGCTTCGACACCGCGACCGAGATCGCGCTACTCGTCGTGACCAGCAGCTTCGCCTCCAGCAGCGTGCCGTTCTATGTCGTGCTGCTGCTGCCGCTGCTCTTCACCGCTGGCATGAGTCTGGCCGACACGACCGACGGCGTGATGATGCTTGGCGCGTATGGCTGGGCCTTCGTGAACCCCGTGCGCAAGCTCTTCTACAACATCAGCATCACGCTCGTCTCGGTGCTGGTGGCGACGCTGGTGGGCGGGCTGGAGCTACTCAGCATCGTCCAGGGGCAGTTCAACCTGACGGGCGGTCTCTGGGACACCATCAATTTCCTCAGCAATGGCAATGGCGGCGAGAACTTCGGCTTCATCGGCATCGGGATCATCGGTATCTTCGTGCTGAGTTGGGTCGGCTCGACCATTATCTATCGCGTCAACCGCTACGACCAGATGGAAGCCAAGGTCGCTCCGGCGAGGCAGTCCACAGGAACGGCGACGGCGCAGGCGACGGCGCTGACCCTTGAGCCGAGCGAGCGCGCCGACTGAGCGCGTAGCCGCCTGCCAGACCGCCATTCGTCCTACGCCAAACGACGCAGACGCGGCAAAGTGTGAGCGGCGCCACATCGTGGCGTCCTTCTTGCTTGGTATGCTGGACGAGAGACGACCCAGCCACGCGCGGTCCCCCTCACACCAGACGGATGCTGGCTGAAAATCAGGTGAGCCGTGCCACGTCGTCTCTACAGATGGGTGTGAACTTGCAGGCGCCGCTCGTTATAGTCGCTGGGGATGTATTGCGCGGCTAGCCGGGGCAGGCCGACCCTCACAATGATTTTCCGCACGCGCGGGTGAGATGCGTCGGGCATGGCGCGGCTGGTAGCGCGCCATCGGGCTGTGAGGATTGATGGATGAGCATGGATGACACAACTATCCCGTTCCCGCCAGAGCCTGGCGCCACGCCGGACGTGAGCGCAGGTCTGGCGGGCGCGGCATGGGACAGCGCATGGGACGCTATGACCGTAAGCGACGCGCCGACCCAGGTTCTTCCCCGCCGGACGACGAGCGCGCCGCGCGAATCGCTGGACTACGCGCGAAAGCTGCGGCGGCGCATGACC
>DASVWQ010000162.1:0-5320 GCA_036393135.1 Ktedonobacterales bacterium | reverse complement strand
GGCCGCAGGTAGCCGAGCTGGGTCAGCGTGTGGGCCAGGCCGTGGGTGGCGCCTTTCGCCAGGTTGTAGCGTTTGCGCCACGAGAGCGGCACATAGTTGACCTCGAACTTCAGATGCTCGCGCAGGTCGGTGACACCCAGTAGCGTCAGCCGATTGAAGATCGCCTGCCGCGCGTGCGCCCGGATGCGCCGCCAGTCCTGGTCGCCGCTCTCATCCAGATGCCCCACCGGCACGACGGCGATCAGCGTGTCCTGCCCCGCTGGCGCGGCGTCGGGGTCGAGGCGCGCGGGCGCGTGGACGTACAGGCTGGGACTCTCTGGCAGGTCGCGCAGGCGCGAGATGCGCTCGAAGTTCTCCTGATACTCGTCGGCGAGGAAGAGGGTATGCGGCTCCAACTCTGGATAGGTCTTGTCCACACCCCAGAAGAAGCTGATCGCCGAGCAGGAGAATTGCTTGTGATCGAACTGCTTCGCCATGTCCACATCGGGCAGCAGGCGCTGGTAGACGTAGGGCAGATCAGCGTTCGCCACCACTGCATCGGCCTCCAGCCGTCGGCCATCCACCAGCGTGACGCCCCGCGCGCGGTTCCCGGCGATGTCGATGCGTCCGACCGGCGCGCGGAACTCGAACTCCACGCCCGCCGCGCGCGCCACGTCCATCAGCGCCCGCACGACGCTGTACATGCCACCCTTCGGATACCAGACACCATGCGTCAACTCGGTCGAGGACATCATCGAGAAGGTGGATGGCGCCTCGAACGGACTCAGCCCCATGTAGACATCCTGGAAGGTGAAGGCCGCTTTCAGGCGCGCGTCGGTGAAGTAGGACGCCATGTGGTGATAGTGATGCGCCAGCGGCTTCAGGCTGAAGAGCAGCGGCGCGTTGCTGAAGGTGAAGAAGTCGGAGGCCGAGCGGAAGTCGCGCTCCACCAGTCGCTCCATCGCCAGGTCATAATGGCGGGCGCCCTCGCTCAGGTAGCGCAGGAAGCCCTGGAAACTGCCCGGCTCGATGGCTTCGAGCTGCTCCCACATGCGCTTCAGGTCAGAAGTGAGGGCAAGCTGGCTGCCGTCATCGAAGACCAGATGGTAGGTGGGGTCCACGCGGCGCAGATCCAGCCGCTCGCGCAGCGAGACGCCCAGCGCCGCGAACTCCTGCTCGTAGACCAATGGCATGATGAGCAGCGTCGGCCCGGTGTTGAAGTGGTGGCCCTCGCGCTCGAAGTGGTCGCAGCGCCCGCCCGGCCAGGCGTTCTTCTCGACCACTGTGACTCGCATGCCACGCCGCGCCAGATGGGCCGCCGTGGCGATACCGCCGACGCCGGCGCCGATAACAACGACTGATTGCGCGCTCATCTTCCACCTCGCAAAATCGCGCTGGCGCCGACCACTCCGGCCATGCGCAGCCCATATCCCAGCCCCTTCACCTCCGGGTAGGTGGGGCGGAGCAGATAGCCCTCCCGCTCGATGGCGTCGAGGATTCCAGTGAAGCGGGCGATATACGCATAGCCCGCCAGACGACAGCGCAGACTGGGAACCCGGTCGAGATACCCCGCGCCCGCCGCGAAATACGCCCGCGCCAGGCGCACTCTGTCCCTGACCCAGGCGCGATAGGGCGCGCTCGCCACGTCGCGCGGGCCGATACCGCTGGCCTCCAGCGACTCGCGCGGAACATTGAAATAGCCCGCTTCGGCGTCCTCGAAGGTGTCGCGCAGCATATGGGTGATGTGCGCGGCCATCGCGGGGAGATAGCGGGCATCGCTGCGCGGTGGCGGCTGGTCGTGGCCGATGAAGTAGTGCAGCGCGTCCGTGACCGCCGTGGCGAGGTTCCGCGCGTAGTCCGCCAGCTCGCGCTCCGCGATCAGCCGCCCGCGCCGCTCAGCGTCGAACGCCATCACCGCCATCATGTTGCGGATGTAGGAGCCTAACCCGCTCTCCGCCGCGCCGTCGCTCTGGATAAGGCCTCGCAGCATGCCCTCCTCGGCGGTCAGATCGGCGGGCCACTCGCCCTGATAGCCGCGCTCCACCAGCGCCTGCTGCCGCGCGACAAAGGCCAGTCGCGCCGTCCGCTGGGAGTCGCGCTGGTCGAGCCAGTCATCCACCCAGCGGAAATAGGCGTAGGCGCGATAGGCGTCGCGTGTGCGGTCGCGGTCCACCAGGAAACGCGCCGTGTAGTAGGCCTGGGCGCTAGCGGCGCGAGTGATGCGCGCGGCCAGGTCCCCGTGTGGCCGCTCATGCGTGACTGGCTGGCTCCTTCGCGTCACGCCAGGGGATGGTGTGAATGTCGTTTGTCGCGCCATGCGTCGCCTGCCTCCCTGGGCGCGCCGCACGCCGGCTGGCGCGGCGCTGAGTCACCCCAACGCTGGCCAGCGTATCCCCCAACTCCCTCGCGTCTGTCACAGGCGACGCGGGGCGTCTCTCAGCCAGGTCACAGGCGCGGCGTCGGCGATGCTAGCGGCGCCCCTCCCACAGCGCTCGCTCACTGGCGAGCGGGTCATCCACGACTTCGGATCGCGTGTCGAAGCGCATGGTCGCCCGCCGCATCGCTTCGTAGCGCGGCCAGCCGGGATCGCCGGTGGTGGCGAAGGCTACCCAGGCGGTGTGCATGCGGTCGGCGAGCGACTGCGGCGGGGTAGGCCCCAGCAGCGGCTCAGTCGTGGGGCCAAAGGTGTCGAAGACGAACGGGATTTCCAGCGCGTGGCATGCGCCCAGAAGCCCGCCGAACTGCGGCGAGCGCCAGGCGAATTCGTACATCCAGGTGGCCAGGGAGTGGTTCGCGTGGGCGTCGGCGGTCCGAACAGAGGGAATGCGCCAGTACCAATCGCCCAGGATGGCGGCGAACAGGTCGCCCACGCTGGCGCCGGGATGCGCGGCGCGATAGGTCGCCAGCGCCGCCTCTACCGGCAGCCCATAGCCCGTCACAAGGCCAGCCAGCGTCTCCTCGGTAGTCCGCTCGATGACGCCGCTTGGCCCCAGGAACAGCCGGTGCTCGTCAACGTTCGTCCCGATCAGCAGATCCACACCCGCGCTGGCCCCGGCGGCGAGGCGATCGATCGGACGCGCGGGCAGCGTCTCGCCATCGATCACCGGCTCGAAGGGGAGCATGGTGGCCGCTACCTCGCCCCAGCGCTGCGGGTCGGGGCGCTCACTCAGCTCGGTCTTCAGCTCCACCTGGGCCGCGAGCAGGCGGTCGAGGGGAACGGCGGCGATGGCCTCTCTGGTCGGCGCGACGCCCAGCCGCTCGGCGAAATACTGGCAGACTCGCTGGGCGGTCGCGGCGGTGGTGACATG
Organism: Ktedonobacterales bacterium; assembly: GCA_036393135.1. Classification (GTDB taxonomy): domain Bacteria; phylum Chloroflexota; class Ktedonobacteria; order Ktedonobacterales; family JADMIN01; genus JAKAIY01. Next base: position 2,033 of record DASVWQ010000162.1, on the reverse strand, counting down.
ATGCGCCGACCCGCTCTCGATGATGGCGCGCCGGAACAATCCCTCGGCGCACGGCATGGTGAGCAGGTCGGCGACGCTCATACCCCCCGCCGACTCACCGAAGATGGTGACGTTATCGGGATTCCCCCCGAAGGCCGCGATAGTGTCGCGCACCCATTCGAGGGCGGCGATCTGGTCGAGCAGGCCACGGTTGGCGCCATCCGCGCCGAGCGAGAGGAAGCCGTCGGCGCCGACGCGGTAGTTGATGGTCACGCAGACGACGCCATCGCGGGCGAACCGGGCGCCATCCCACCAGGGCGACGAGCCAGTCCCCGCGTACTCGAACATGCCGCCAGCGATCCAGACCATCACCGGGCAGCCAGTCGCGCCCAGGTCAGGGGTCCAGATGTTGAGTGTCAGGCAGTCGTCGCCGAGGATGGTCGGCCCCAGCGGCATCAGCGCGGCGATTTCTGGCGGCATTTGCGGCTGGGGCGGCGCCGGACTGAAGGCCAGGGCGTCGCGCACACCGCTCCAGGGCGTGACAGGCTGGGGTGGCCGCAGCCGATTGGCCCCAAAGGGCGGCGCCGCATATGGGACGCCCTTGAAGGCATTGACACCAGCCGACAACGCGCCACGCACGACCCCTGATCGGGTCCTGACGACCGGATGACTGACAATCGCGCTCATCTGTCTCGCTCCTTCTCAGCGCGCGGCGCGCGCTGTTTGTGGCGTCGGCGCCGTGGCTCCGCCCTCCAGCCCATAGCCGCTCTCGATCAGTTCGCGCAGTCGTCGGCTGAAGCGGGCGGCTGGCGCGCCGTCCACTATCTCGTGATCGACGCTAATCGTCAGGCTCAGGTATTCGCGGCTCGTGATCTGGCCGTCGACGATGACCGGCTTCTCGCCGACGCCGCCCACCGTGACCATCAGCGGCGTCGGGCAGGGCGGCGGGACACCCCAGCCAGCGCCCTTCCCGAACATGCCGACCGCTGTGAGGCTCACCGTTCCGACACTCCGCTTCAAGTAGCGGGGCGTCAGGCGCCCAATGCGCCAGAAGAGCCACATATACGGTCCGTAGAGCGCGGCGGGCAGGATGCGCAGCCCCCGCAGGACAGGTTCGACGCTCGCCACCTGGGCCGCCCGGATCTCGTCATGGATTGCGCGGAAGGACTTGCGGTTGGCCGCGCGAATGATGTGGGGCAGCGGCTCCATGTGGCCGCCTGCGTCACGCTCGATGGGAAGCCACACGTCCACGTCATCGAAAATGACCAGGCGGCTACGCCCCTGGCGAATGGCCTGCACAGCCTTGTGCTCGTCCACGGCTTTCGCCAGGCAGGTGGTGAGGAACGCGGTGAACGAGAGCGATTCCCCCGTCCGCGCCTTGTGTTCCCGCAGCCAGGCCCGCGCAATGGTCACATCGACTTCCATCAGCCCGTGGATTAAGGGTTTCTTGCGGACAGAGCGGTACGCCGCCGCCGTCCATCGCCGGATGCGCGGATAGCGGATCACGCGCGCAGTGACGTGCTGCTGTTTCATGCTCGCTCACTCCCTTCCGGGCGGAGCATGGCGCTCCAGAGCGGCGACGCTTCGCGCGTATCCGCGAACCTCTGGAATCGACCGCCCAGGCATGGAGTGGATTGCATGGAGATTGCGGGCGCGTCACAAACGCCCGCCTCGCGCTCACAGCGGCGTCACGGTCGGGTATCCCGCATCGGCGCGCACGTGATCCAGAGCGCGCGGGGATGGCGGACGCGAGTCACGGAGCGGCGGGAGCAGCCCGCGACAGGCGATTGTGAGCGATTTGTGACTCGCAGGCGTAGACCAGCGGGCAGCGCTTTCGTACGATGGACGCCACGAATCCATGGGAATATCCATGAATGATCCTGGGCAGAAAGGAGACGGCGCTGCCTCCCCGCGCCCACTGGCAGGGGTCTCCGCGCCGATGATGTGATGAAGCTCATACGGCCCACGGCATGGGCGACAAGTGTGTTGACCTATTTTCTGATGACGCTTGGCGGCGCTGTGCTTGCCACCGGCTCCGGGTTGAGTTGCCCCGA